>CAISKJ010000929.1 GCA_903885885.1 uncultured delta proteobacterium | reverse complement strand
CGTGACCGCCGACGCGGCCGTGAGCGCGGGCGACGCGGGCGCGCCCGTCGACGAGGTGCCCGGGGCGATTCAGTCGCACCTGGGCGAGGTGAGCGCGTGCGTGGCGATGCTCGTTCCGCGCGAGGGCGAGCAGAAGCGCGTGACGCTGCGCATGGTGGTGGGCCGCGGCGGCGAGGTGGTTCACGCGATGCATGACCCCATCGACGCGCCGTGGCGCGCGACGGCGCGCTGCGTGGCGCGGGCGGCCATGTCGTGGCGGCTCCCGGTGCGCGGCGACGCCGAGTGGACCACGGTGCACTACCTCTTCGACCTCGCGGGGCGCCCGCCCGCGCTCGCGCCCCTCGCGGCGCCGCCGATGGCGCCCGTGGCCCGTGAAGATTTCACCCTGGAGAACGGCCTCCGCGTGACGGTGGCGCCCCTCGCGGGCACGGGCGCGGTCACCACCCTGGTGCGCTACCGCGTGGGCCACCGCAACGACCCCGACGGGTACCGCGGCCTCGCGCACTTCACCGAGCACATGACCTTTCACGGCGGGCGCCACGCGCCGCAGGGGGTGATTCACCTCCTCGAAGACGTGGGCGTCGACGCGTTCAACGGCATCACCTCGACCGACGCCACGGTGTACTACGCCGTAGGCTCGCCCGCGGCCCTCGACCGCATGCTCTGGGTCGAGCGCGAGCGCATGGGCTTCACCCTCGACCACACGCGCGACGACGCGGTGGCGCGCGAGCTCCCGGCGATCATCGAGGAGCACCGCGGTCGCATGGAGTCGCGCGCGGTCTCGCGCCTCCACGGGTTCATCGAAGCGGCGCTGTTTCCCGCGGGGCACCCGCTGCGCGACACCGAGGAGCGCGTGGGCGACCTCGAGGCCGTGCGCGCGCGCGACGTGCAGTGGTTCTTTCAGCGCTGGTATCGCCCCGACAACGCGCACCTGGTGGTGAGCGGCGCCGTCGACCCCGCAACGGTGCGCGCCCTCGTGACCCGGTACTTCGCCGACGTGCCCGCCCGCGGCGCGCGTCTTGCGCCGTGGCGCGCGGCGCCCCTCGCGATCGCCGCCGCGCGCACGCTGCGGGTGCAGGCCGGCGTGGGGCGCCCGTCGGTGCGCGTGCTGTGGGCCGCGCCGGGCGGGTGCGACCCGCAGTCGGCGGACCTCGACCTCGTGGCGAGCCTCCTCTCGCGGCGCCTGCGCGTGGCCCTCGTCGACAGCGGCCTCGCCTTTGAAGTGAGCGCCGAGGCGGGCGACGACGTCGCCGACGCGCGCTTTCAGATCACCGTGGTGGGCGTGCCCGAACACACGGCCGACGAGGTGCTCGAGCGCCTCGACGCGGTGCTCCGCGACGTGACCGCGCACGGCTTCGAGCCCGCCGAGATCGAGCGCGTGCGCCGCGCCTGGCTCCACGACGACGCCGAGACGCGGTGGAACCCCCTCACCGTCGCGAACGCCCTCGCGCGCTGCCCCGACGGCGACGACCCGGGCGTGTTCGCCGCCCGCCACGCGCGCTTCGACGGCCTCGACAACGACCGCGTGCGCGCCGCCGCGCAGCGCTGGCTCCCGCTCGATCGCCGCCTCGTGGTGATGGTCGTGCCCAACCGCGCCGCGCCCCGCGAGGGCGCGTGGCCCGCCATCACCGAGAGCTCGCCGTGAAGCGCACCCACCTCGCCCTCTCGCTCGCCCTCGCCCTCGGGTGCCGCGCCGCGCTCCCGCCGCCGCGCACGCCGCTCACCGCCACGCCCGACCCCGAGGCGCTGCGCGCGCCGCCGCCGGCTGCGGTCGCGGCGACGGTCGACGCACGCGCACCGGCCAGCACCGTCGAGCGCTTCACGCTCTCGAACGGGCTCACGGTGGTGCTCGTCCCGCGCGCCGCGCTCCCCACCGCGTCGGTGGTGTACGTGAACCGCCGCGGCGGCTACGAAGACCGCGCGCAGCCGCCGGGCATGGCCGCCGCCGCGCTGCGCGCGCTCGCCACGTCGTGGGAGCTCCACGGCGCCGCGTCGCCGCAGATGTCGCTCGACCACGAGGCCTCGTACCTGCTCGCCACGGCCCTTCCCGGCGAGGTGCCCGCCCTCGCGCTCGGCCTCGTGCGCGCGCTGCACCTGCGCGACGACCACCAGGCGCCGGTGCTCCGCGCGCAGTGGCAGATCGAGCGCTGGGCCGCCGCCGAGGCCGACCTCGCCGCCGAGTCGCGCGCGCTGCGCGGGTGGCTCTTCGGCCCCGGGCACCTCCTCGCGCAGCCCGTGCTCGCCACCGACGACCGCGCGGGCGTGCAGTTCGGAGAGATCCAGTCGTACCTCGAGGCGCACTACGCGCCGGGCGAGAGCGCCCTCGTCGTGGTGGGCGCCGTCGATCGCAGCGGGCTCCGCGAGGCCCTCGAGGCGCCGCTCCGGGTGTGGGCGCCGCGCGCGGTGCCGGCCGTCACGGCGCCGCCTGTGCGCTTCGTGCTGCGCGGCCCCGTGGCGTCGTTCAACGAAGACGCGACGAGCACGCAGGTGCACGTGTCGATCGCCGTCGCGGCCTTCGACGCGCCCTCCGACGACGGGCCCGCGCTGCGGGTGCTCAACCGCGTGCTCGGCGGCGCGCCGGGCTCGCGCCTCAACGACGACCTGCGCGGCGCGCAGGGCCTCACCTACGGCTTCGAATCCGACGTGCGGAGCGAGGCCGGCGCATCGTGGCTCGGCATCGACGGGAGCTTCCGCGCCGTCCGGGCCCGCGAGGCGCTCACCGCGCTCCTGCGCGCCATCGACGCGCTGCGCGCCCGCGGCCCCTCGCACGAGGAGTTCGAACGCGCCCATCGCTTGAGCCTCGACGAGGCCCGCGACGCCCTCGCGTCGAACCCCTCCCTCGCCCTCCACCTCGCCCGGTCGTTCGTGCGCGGCATCGCCCCCGAGCGCTTCGACCAGGCCGACGCGCGCGTCGCCGCCGTGACCCTCGACGACGTGCGCCGCGTCGCCCAGCAGGTGCTCACGCGCGAGCGCATCGCCATGGTGCTGCGCGGCCCCATTCGCCCCCTCGAAGGGGCGCTGCGCGAGCTCGGGTGCCAGGTCGTCAAGCCCACGCAGTGACCACCCCCGATGGCAATTGACCGTCACGGTGTAGATCGGCGATAGAAATTCGCATGCGTTCTTGTCATCGCGCCCGCTCGTGGGCTGCCGCGGGCGTGGCGATGTTCTTGATGGTTCCGTCGTCGGCGGGGGCGCAGGCGCTCGAGCGCCTCTCGGTGCGCGTCGAGGGGGCCGCGTCGCTCATGGCGTCTTCGCCGCAGCGCGACCTCTTCGGCCTCGGCGGCGCGGGGCGCCTCGACCTCGGCGCGCGCCTCGTGGGTCCGCTGCAGGCGCACGTGTTCGGCGGCGTTCACCAGTGGCCGACGGAAGACGTCAACGGCCAGCCCGCCGCGGCCCCCG
>CAISKJ010000928.1 GCA_903885885.1 uncultured delta proteobacterium | reverse complement strand
GGACTCTTCGAGGTCGATCACGCGCACGCAGTGGTTGCCCGTGTCGGCGACCCACACCTGCTCGCCGACCCACGCCACGCCGTGCGGACTGTGGAACTGCGCGAAGCCCGCGTCGCCGTCGACGAGCCCCGCGCGACCGTTGCCGACGGCCACGCGCACGGCGCCGTCGCGGTCGGTCACGAGCACGCGGTGGTGGCCTGTGTCGGCGATGGCGATGCGGCCGTCGGGCGCGACGGCAATGCCCGATGGAAAGCGTAGGGTGCCCTCCCACGGCTCGGGCGCGAAGCGCGTGTCGACGCGCTCGGCGGCGAGCGTGCCGCGCGCGAGGCTCTCGCCGAGGAGGCTCGCGACGAGCGTGTCGAGCGCCTCGTCGTCGGGCGCGCCGGGCGCCACCGAGGCGAGCGTGCCGTCGGGGCGCAGCACCGCCACGGTGGGCCAGCGGTGCAGGGCGTAGCGCTCCCAGAGGTCGTGACCGACGTCGACCACGACGGGGTGCGTGACGTGGTGCCGCGCGAGGGCGTCGGCCACGCGCGCGACGTCGGCCTCGCCGGCGAAGCGCGCGCTGTGTACGCCGATGACGGCCACCGGGGCCCGCGCGTAGCGCCGCGCGAGGGCCTCGACGACGGAGAGCGAGTGCGCGCACTCGACGCAGCCGTAGGTGAAGAAGTGGAGCACCACGACGTGGCCGCGCAGGGCCCGCAGGCGCAGGGGGTGGTCGGTGTTGAGCCACCCGAGGGCGGGTTCGAGTTCGGGCGCGTGAACGTCACTCATCCGCGGCTAGAACCGCAGCACCGAGAACACGTCGAGCCCGGGCGGGAGCTTCGCGCGGCCATCGAGGAACGACAGCTCGATGACGAAGGCGGCGCCCACCACCTCGGCGCCCTGCAGGCGCGCGAGCTCGACGGCGGCCACCGCGGTGCCGCCCGTGGCGATCACGTCGTCGACGACGAGCACGCGCTCGCCGGGGGCGAAGCTGCCCTTGTGGATCTCGATGCTGTCGGAGCCGTACTCGAGCGCGTAGGTGACCCGGTCGGTGCGCCACGGGAGCTTGGCGGGCTTGCGCGCGGGCACGAAGCCGACGCCCATGCGCACCGCGAGGGCCGCGCCGAAGATGAAGCCCCGCGCCTCGACGCCGAGGATCTTCTTCACGCCCTGCGAGGCGTAGCGCTCGGCGAGCACGTCGAGCACGACGGCGAAGGCCGCGGCGTCGCCGAGCATGGGCGTAATGTCTTTGAACAAGATGCCCGGCTTCGGAAAATCGGGCACGTCACGGATGAGCGAGCGCACGCGGTCGAGGCGGTCTTCCATGCGCGGAATAGAACACCGTCGCGCCCGCGAAGAGAAGCGCCGCGTGCGCCCTGCTCACGCGCCGTCGAAGGACCCGCGCGGAGCCCAGCACGCGTGCGTACCGCTGCAGATGCGCTCGGGGAGCGCGACGCGGGCGACGGGGCCGTCGGCGATGTGGGCCGCGTCGAAGACCTGGCACTCCGAGCGGTCGTTGCGAACGTCGGAGACGAAGGTCACCACGTAGCCGTCGTCTTCGGCGCGGGCTCCGAGGCGCGGCGCCATGGGCGACTCGCTCGCGTACACGCCTTCAGGAAAGACGTATCGCTCGGTGCGTCCGGTGTGCGTGTCGAGGCGCGCGAGGCCGTCGAAGAGAAACCACCCGGGCTTCGCGGTCATCACGTAGGCGTACCGATAGGGCCGACCGCCGTGGCGACCGTTGATCGACGGAAACTCGCAGCACAGGTCGCTGAGCGGCTCCTCGCGGGTGCGTCCGGTGCGGAGGTCGAAGCGCCATCGGCGCGCGCGTGTTCCCATGGCGGCGAGGTCGACCTGCTTCATGAGCGGGCCCCAGGCGCCGTCTTCGGGCGACGGGCGCGGCATGGGGTCTTTCTGAAAGAACCCGTCGAGCACCACCTCGTCGCCCTCTTCGAAGGCGTTGATCCAGTGGAGCACGTAGGTCGGTTCGGCCTCGAACCACCGCACCTCGTGGGCCGCGCCCCGCCGGGGGATCACCGCGAAGCGCGACGGCATCTGCGAATGGAAGCGCGGCCGGTGGATGCCCTTCTCCAACAGGCCAGCGTCCCAGAATACCGGAAAGTCATTGAGAATCGCGTAGCGCTCGGTGAAGGCCATGTCGTGCGGGAGGCGCGGCCCCGGGAGCGCGACAGGCACCTCGTGAACGAGCTCGCCCTTCGCATCGAGCACGCCGTAGCGCAGGTAGGGCGCATCCTTCGAGTAGGCGAACCACATGAGCTCCTGCGTCACCTCGTCGAGCTTGGGGTGCGCCGAGATCCCCCACGCGGGGAAGCGCCCGCCCCACGTCGCGGGGCCCTCCTGCGCGAGCGTCACCGGGTCGAGCTGATACGCGTCGCCGCACTGGTAGAAGGTCGTGAGCGCCTTGCCCGCGTGCACGACCACGTCGGTGCTCGACGCGTCTTTCATGCGGGTGCGCGCGCCCCAGCCGTCGCGCCGCGAGGCGCTCGGCGCCTCGATGATGCCCGCCCACAGCGGTTCGCCCGCCTCGAGCTCGGCGGCGAGCCCTGCGGTGCGCACCATGCGGTTGCGGTACGAGGCGGCGCCGTCGCGAAAGCGGATCGCGTGCACCATGCCGTCGCCGTCGAAGGGGTGATAGCGCCCGATGGCGGGGAGCATCGGGTTCTCGGTGTTGCGCAGGTACACGCCGTCGAGGTCGCGGGGAATGCGCCCCTCGAGCACGGTGAGCGCGTCGGCGTCGTACTCGACGAGGTTGGGGCGCCACGCGCCGGTGCGGTACGGGTGGTCGTCGTCGACGGGGAGCTGCGCCGCGAAGCGGTCTGCGATGCGAACGTTCATGTTACTGCCCTTCGTCGGTGCCGATCACGAGGCTTACGACGGTGGTGGCGCTGCCGCCGATGTTCACGGTGGCGAAGGTGCGCGCCCCGTCGACCTGACACGCGCCCGCGGTGTGCGTGACCTGCCGCGCGGCGTCGAGCGCCATGCGAACGCCCGTCGCCCCCACGGGGTGACCCGCGCCGATGAGCCCGCCGCTCGGGTTCACCGGAAGCGCGCCACCGCGGTCGAAATACCCGCGCTCGACGCGCTGCCACACCTCGCCGGGCGGGGCGACGCCGAGGTGATCGCAGATCATGTACTCGGTGATGGTGAAGCAGTCGTGCGCCTCGACGCCGTCGAGGTCTTCGGCGCGCGCGAGGCCCGCGCGTCGCAGCGCGTCGTCGAGGGCGCCGCGCAGGTGGGGCATCACGTAGGGGTCGTGCGCGCTGCGCTGGAGCTTGGCGTCGAGCGAGAGGCCCGCCGTGCGGTGGCCCCACCCGCGCAGCCGCGCGACGCGCGACAGCGGGCGATCGGCGAGCGCGCGCGCGAAGTCGGCCGAGCAGAGGATCACGCCCGCGGCGCCGTCGGTCACCTGGCCGCAATCGTTGCGACGCAGGCGCCCTTCGACCACCGGGTTGAGCGCGTCGTCGGGGCCGAAGGCGCCGGGTTGAAAGCTCCACGCGCGCGTCTGGGCGAGGGGGTTGGCGCGGGCGTTGGCGAAGTTCTTCTGCGCGATGCTCGCGACGTGCGCGTCGCGCGGGCCGTAGCGCCGCGCGTACTCGTCGGCCACGCGCGAGAACATGTGCGGCCACAGGTAGCGCGCCCCGGCCCCCTCGTGGCCCGCCCACGCCGCGGCGCCGAGGTGACGCGCCGCGAGCTCGCCGGGCACGTTGCGCTCCTGCTCGACGCCGAGCACCAGCGCGCACGCGTAGCGCCCCGCCTCGATCTCCGCGGCCGCGGCGAGCAGCGCGACGCTCCCCGACGCGCATGCCGCCTCGTGGCGCGAGGCGGGGACGCCCCACAGCGCGTCGACCACCGTGGCGGGCATCGCGCCGAGCTGCGCCTGCGACGCGAACAGCTCGCCGAAGGCGTTGCCCACGTGCACGCTGCCCACGTCGCGCGCGTGGACCCGCGCCGCGTCGAGGGTGCCCTCGACCGCCTCGCGCACGAGGTCGGCGAGCTCGCGGCCTTCGCGCGCCAGGTTGCGCGCAAAGTCGCTCTGGTAGCCTCCGAGAACGTACACCGCTGCGGGCATCGGCCGAATGTCGGCCCGCGCGTGAAACCCTGTCAAGCAGGCTCGATGCGCCACTCCTCGCCCACGAGGCCCGCCGCTTCGATGCCCGCGCGCAGCGTGGGGCCCGCCGCGTCGCGGATGGCGCGCAGCGCGGCCGCGTCGACGCCCCGCAGGCGCCCGTAGTCGATCGCCTCGCCGTGCCGCGCGGCGTGGGCCTCGGCCTCGTCGGGCGCGATCGACGCGAGCAGCGCGACGCCCAGCGGAGCGCCCCAGGTCGAGGGGGCCGCTCCCTCGGCGAGGAGGCGCTCGGTGATGTATCCGCGCAACCACGCGGGCGGCGCCTTCGCGAGGGCTGCGTAGGTCGCAGCGACGCCCGCGCTCGCGCGGTTCGAGAGGTTGGCGCACTGCAGGGCGGGGGCCACGCGCGGCGCGCAGGCGGGGTCGCGCAGGAGCGCCAGCACCGCGGCCGAGCCTGCGACCATGTACCCGTCGGGGCGGGCGCGCGCGGCGGTGGCGAGGGCGGCGCGCACGAGGTCGTCGACGCTCCACGGCGCGGCCACGCACTGGAGGGCTTCGAAGCTCATCTGGAAGCCGCACGACTCTTCGGGGGTGAGCCCCTTCGAGGCGATGACCAGCGGCACCTCGTTGGGAAACAGCGGCGACGCGGGAGAGGCCTCGGCGAGGCGCTCGCGGTGAGCCGCGGCCAGCGTCTCGACGAGGCCGTCGGGCCCGAGGATGCGCTCGCCGAAGCCCCGCAGCGCGTCGACGCTCGTGGCCTGCTGCACGCTGCTGGCGTCGACGCGCACCACGCGCCCGTCGACGAGGCTCGCGATCGAGAAGCTGTAGCCCGAGCGGCACCACTCGGCGCCGATCGACGCGCGCACCCGCGGCGACGCGCTCCCCGCGGGCGACACCCCCGCGTGGAGCTTCGCCACCTCGATGAGGTCGCGCACGAGGTCGCGCCCGTGGCGCCCCAGGTCGTCGAGCGCCGTCGGCTCCTCGCGCAGGCGCCCCAGGAGCACCGCGTGCCCCATGCGGTACGTGAACCAGAGCGAGAGCAACTCGTCGGGCAGCGCCCGCAGCATCTCGACGGCGAAGCGCGGGGGGACGTAATCTGTCACCTGCTCGCCGAAGCGCCAGAGGGCCGCCATGGGCACCACGCCGCCGTCGAGGCCCGCGACGAGCGCGTCCCACGCGCCGGGGCTCTTGTGTGATCTTGGCGACCGAGGCGACGCGCGACGCGGGCGACTTGAGCGCCGCGTCGCGCCACGCCGTAATGAGCCTGCGCGCGTAGGGGAGGTCGGGCTTCTTCGGGGGCGTCGGCTTCTTCGGTGCGGTGCTCACGGCGGCGACCTTACGACCGCGCGCCCTCCGCTCACAACGGCCACGCGCGGCGGCGACCGCCGAACCCTCGCAGCGGGGCCGCGCGGCGGGCACCGACCGCGCGCCGTCAAGTTTGGCGCGCGCAGAGCTCTCGTCTGGCACCTTTTTCGGCGCCTACGG
>CAISKJ010000927.1 GCA_903885885.1 uncultured delta proteobacterium | reverse complement strand
GGCGCTCAACTACCGCTCCCTCGCCGACGCCGAGGCGCTGCGCTCGGTGCTCGACCTCTACAACTTTCAAGCGGCCGTCGACCGTCAGGCGGGCCGCGCAAACCGACTTCGCATCGAGGCCATTCGCGCCGTGGGCACGCGCCCCGTGGAGCGCCTCGTGAAGGGTGTGCCCGTGCGCGGCGTGGGCACCACGATCGAACTCGACGAGCAGGGCTTCGCGGGCGAAGGTGACCTCTACCTCTTCGCCTCGGTGGTCGACGAGGTGCTCGCCGCGCACGCGGGCCTCAACACCTTCAGCGAGCTCAAGGTCAAGGCGCACCCCTCCCAGGCGGAGTACCAGTGGACGGCGAAGAGCGGAAGACAGACGATTCTGTGACGCCGAGCGTGGCGGCGCTCCTCGCGCAGCCGCGGCGTGTGGGCTTCTACCGCGCCGTCGAGCTGCTCGAGCGCGCGACGCCCAACGCCGTGCGCATCGGCGACGTGGGCCCCGCGGGCCGCGAGGCCATTCGCTTCCGTCACGACCCCTCGCTCGCGTTCAGCGCCAGCGACGTGACGCGCATCGTGCTCCAGCGCCGCAAGGCCGACGACGTGGTGCACGGCTCGTCGAGCGAGCCCTACTACGAGATCACCACGACCTTTCTCGGGCTCACGGGCACGGTGTCTCCGCTGCCCGCGTACTTCGTCGAAGACATTCTCCACGAAGACCCCGATCACCCGGCGCAGCGCGAGTTCCTCGACCTGTTTCACCACCGGGTGTTGTCGCTCTTCTACCGGGCGCACCAGAAGTACTCGTTTCTCACCGATTACACCTCCGACGCGCGCGACCCGTGGTCTCGCCGCTCGCTCTGCCTCGCGGGCTTCGACGGCTTCGGCGACCGCCTGCCCACGGGCATCCCCGTGCAGCAGCTGCTGCGCCTCGCGCCCCTCTTCGCGCGCCGCGCCCGCACCGCCGAGGGCCTCGTGGCGGTGCTCTCCGACGTGCTCGGCAAGGTGCTCGACGGCGCGGCGGTCAACATCGATCAGTTCGTGGGCCGCTGGGTCTCCATCGAGGAGCGACAGCTTCTGCGCCTCGGCGTGGCCAACACCACCCTCGGCGAAGACGCCACGGTGGGGCGCAAGGTCTTCGACCGCGGCGGCAAATTCAGGGTGGTTCTGGGCCCCCTGCGCCGCAAGGCGTTCGAAGAACTCCAGCCCGGCAAGGCGGGGTTGGAGCTCTTGCGCGAGGTGGTGACCCTCTACGTGCGCGACCCGCTCGAGTTCGACGTCGAGCTCATTCTGGCGCCCGGCGAGGCGCCCTCGATGCGCCTCGCGGGCTCGCGCAAAGACGCCTCGCGCCTCGGCTTCGACTCGTGGCTCACGGTCGGCGCCGATCGCGAGGTGCACATGATCGTGCAGGTCCCACAAGCGACATCCTCGACCGCCGCGGAGTCTGCGCACTCTGACGGCAACGCACCCACCTGACAGAGGGGAAATACACAATGGCCCGGCTCGTTGAACCGAAGACGATCATTCGCCGACTGACGCCCACTGCGTACAAGGCCCTCGAGGCCGCCGTGTCGCGCG
>CAISKJ010000926.1 GCA_903885885.1 uncultured delta proteobacterium | reverse complement strand
GGCGACGTGCCCGCGCGAGACGGCGCGCGCCCTTGCCCGCTACCGTCAGGGTCGCACGCTGCATTTCGGCCCGCTCTGCACGGACGTGTACGGCGGCCGCTTCTCAGCCGTGATGGCGACGGGGACCGAGTCCGAGGCGAGCGACGTGTGGGTGCTCTTTCACGACACGCGCGGCGACGAGGTTCACCGCGTGCGGCGCTTCCCAGTGGGCGCGCACATCTCGTTCGGTCGCATCTCGCAGGGGTGGGTGTACCTCCTCGGCCGCGGCAACGCGCTTGACGACATGCCATCCGGGGGCCAGCTCCTCGCGATATTTCCTCTCCCGCGTCCCGCTGACAGCGTTGCGCCCGAGATCGGGCTGCTCTCGCCGCTCGAGGCGCCCCTGCTGCGGGCCACCGACGTCGAAGACCTCGACCGTCGGCTCGCCTTTCCGGTGCCGCCCCACGACCCGCCTGCTCGCGAGGCGCAGCGCCTCGTGACAGACCTCGCGCAGCGTGGCCCCAACGCCCTCCTCGACCACCTGAGCCCCGAAGGCTCGCCCACGCTGCGCGCGTGGCAGGTGGGCCTCTTTCAGGAGACCGACTACGTGTCGCCGCAGGGCGACCCGACCAGCCCGCACCTCGCCCGCGCGGTGGCCCTGCTGCGCGGACTCTCGTCGTCGATGGACTGCGCCGCTGGCGACCGCTGCGTCGCGCGCGGCGACCTCGCGGCCGACCCCGGAGCCACGCGCGCGCAGGTGTTTCTCCGCTATGAGGGCCAGCGGATCGTGGTGGCCGCGATGCTCGCAGGGGCGAGCCCATCGAGCTTCGAGGCGACGTCGGAGCCGCGGCAGGCGTGGGGCGCGGAGGCGCCGGGCGCGCCGGAGGATCAAACACTCGCAGAGTCGCTCACGCTCGACGGTTCGGTGCAGGGCGCGGTGGTGACAGCTGCGCGCGGCGAGACGCGTGCGATCGCATTCCAGGTGTCGCGCGCGCTCGGGGGGTCCGAGACGCGGCTCTACGTGCTGCAACCCGACCACGCACCGCGGCCCTACACAGACCGCTCGATTGGCCAGGTTACGCTCGGAAGCACGGAGCTCCACCTGCGAGACTATGAGCGCGACGGCGGGCTCGAGTTGGTGACGGTAGGGCGAACGCGCGACGACGCGCCCGTCTTCTCGGTCGCGAGTGTGTCGGCCCCCGCGACGGTCTCTCAGCACGAGCTCACGCACCGCCTCGACATGCTACGCACCACCTTCGGCGACACGGAGTTGCGCGCCTTCGACGGACACCTGCGCGGGTTTCGAGCCTATCCGAGCGAGCGCGAGGCGGCGTGCGCCACGCTCGAGCGCATCGCGGGCGGCGACGCGCGCGAGTTCTCGTCGGCCGTCGGCGCGAGCCTCGCGACGATCACGTACCAGGAGGCCTGGCAGCCCCTGCGAGGCGCTCCACAGCGCACGGCGCGCCGAGAGCTCCTACGGGCGGGCACGACGGCGCTGGGGCCCTTCGCGGGGCTGCGCTGCGCCGACCTCTCGTGCGACTGGTCGCAGTCGATCTGCCGCGTCGCGAGCGAAGAAGACCGCGGGGTTCTGTGGTTCGCCGACGGCGGGCGCAAGATCGCTGCCGTGTCGTTGCGGCAGGGCCCTTAGGCCCCGCCTCGCTCACATCGGGGGACGCCAGCGCGGCTGCGGCACGGGGAAGCGGAACACCGTTTCCCACGCGGGGGCCGCGAAGACAGGGGACTGCACCCGTCGCACGACCTCTTCGATGCACGGACCGAGCGGAGGCTCGGCGAAGATGCCGTGAAGCCTCACGTGCTGCACGAGGCCCATGACGCCCTCGAAGCGCACATTGATGACCACCATGCGAGGGTTGTCGACGCCCTCGATGCAGTCGTTGATGCCCGACCGCATCTGGCCCATGAGTCGCACGCGCACGGCCTCGGGCGGCACGGCCCCGGGGTCTGCATCGCTCGCGACGGCTGCGTCGCTCGTCGCGACGAGCGCGCGCGGTGGACGGCCGTGTGCGGCGTCGGCAGGTGCTGCGTCGACGGTTGCGACCGCGGCATCAACGGGAAGCGTGGTCACGTCGGGCGCGGGCTCGGGCGCGATGGCCGTGACGTCAGGCACCTCTGGCAGCGCCGCGTCGGGCTCAACGGGAGACGTTGTGCCGAGGGAGGGCGTGCCCCCGTCGTTGGCCTCGGTGCGATAGCGCGCGACTTCTTCGCGAAGCGACTCCAGCGAGGAGCGCATGTACACAAGTCCGGCGGTGACGAGGAGCGAGGCGACGACCGTCGAGGTGCCGAGGAAGTGCGCCGCGACTGTCCACGAGGGGTCGCCCCGCTGCGCCGCGGGTTGCGAGGCCGCGCGCGCGGGAGCCTCGGGGACCGTGCTCGCGCGAGGGGCGGTGTGCGGCAACGCTGCCGAGGGAGACACCGAAGGCGCGAACACGGGCGCGGGCGTCGAGGCGCCGCCAGCGAAGCGAGGCGGGAGCGGCGACGGGGGTGCATCGCGCGACGGGGGCGGCGGGCGCGGCGGCGTCACGCTCTCGACG
>CAISKJ010000925.1 GCA_903885885.1 uncultured delta proteobacterium | reverse complement strand
TGGCCACGCCGTTGGCGCCCGGCGTACACGCGGTGCCGCACGCGCCGCAGTGCGCGGCGCTGTTCTCGGGGCGCACCTCGCAGCCGTTGGCCGCGTTGCCGTCGCAGTCGCCGAAGCCCGTCGCGCAGGTGATGGCGCACACGCCGGCGGTGCACGTGGCCGTCGCGTTGTCGCCGCCGGGGCACACGGTGCCGCACGCGCCGCAGTGCGCGGCGGTGGTCGCGGTGTTCACCTCGCAGCCGTTGGCCGCGTTGCCGTCGCAGTCGGCGAAGCCCGTGGCGCAGCGCGCGACGCACACGCCCGACTCGCACGCGGGCATCGCGTTGGCGCCCGCGGGGCAGGCGTTGCCGCACGCGCCGCAGTGCCCCGGGGTGGAGCGCAGGTCGACGCACGCGCCCGCGCAGGCCGTGGTGCCGACGGGACAGCCCGTGTCGGGCGCCACATCGACGGCCGTGTCGGGGGCGGTGTCGGGGGTCAGGTCGAGCGCGATGTCGGTCGCGGTGTCGGGCGCCGTGTCGGTCGCGGTGTCGGCGCTCGCGTCGAGGGGCGCGAGCACGCTCCGCCCCACGGTGCAGCCCGCGAGGTGCATCCCGGCGACGGCGAGGGCCGCGCGCCAGGGCGATCGTTTGTTTCGATTGAGGCTCAAGGTGAATCTCCTGATGATGCGTCGCGGGGTAAGTACCCGAACGAAGTTGCACGTCAACCCGCATAACGCAGTGTGAACGGAGTCTTCATGTGCGTTCGCGCACGACGCAGGGCGTGCGTCGGCGGGCTGGATTGGAGGGGCGCTTGCCCTGTGTTTGCAGTCAGGGTGGTGCCCCGTTCATGACCGACGGGTCATGAGAGCGAGGCGCGCGCAGCTCGGGGATGCGGTGCGGTGCGAAGGGCGCCTACGCGCGCTTCGTGATGCGCTCGAGGCCGCGGAGGTACGGGCGCAGCGCCTCGGGCACCGCCACCGAGCCGTCGGCCTGCTGGTACTGCTCGAGAATGGCCACGAGGGTGCGACCCACCGCGAGCCCCGAGCCGTTGAGCGTGTGGAGGAAGCGCGGCTTCGCCTTCGAGTCGCCCGCGGGCTTGAACTTGAGCCCCGCGCGGCGCGCCTGAAAGTCACCGAAGTTCGAGCAGCTCGAGATCTCGCGGTACGCCCCCTGGCCCGGGAGCCACACCTCGAGGTCGTAGGTCTTCTTGGCGCCGAAGCCCATGTCGCCCGCGCAGAGGAGCACCTTGCGGTAGTGCAGCCCGAGCTTCTGGAGCACCGCCTCGGCCGAGGCCGTGAGGGCCTCGTGCGCCGCGTCGCTCTCTTCCGGGCGCTCGAGGCGAACGACCTCCACCTTGTCGAACTGGTGCTGCCGAATGAGGCCCCGCGTGTCGCGCCCGTAGGAGCCCGCCTCGGCGCGAAAGCACGGCGTAAACGCGGTGTATTTGCGCGGCAGCGTGGCGCCTTCGAGAATCTCTCCGGCGTGCAGGTTGGTGACCGGCACCTCGGCGGTGGGAATGAGATAGAGGTCGTACGCGCGCTCGCCCGACGCGGCGATCTTGAAGAGGTCGTTCTCGAACTTGGGGAGCTGCCCGGTGCCCTTGAGCGCCTCGCCCTTCACCAGGTACGGCGGGGCCACCTCGGTGTACCCGTGCTCGAGCGTGTGCAGGTCGAGCATGAAGGTGACGAGCGCCCGCGAGAGCGCCGCGCCGGCGCCCCACAGCGCGGTGAAGCGCGCGCCCGAGAGCTTCGACCCGCGCTCGAAATCGAGGATGCCGAGCGACTCGCCGAGGTCGTGGTGGTCGCGCGGGGCGAAGTCGTACGCGGGCTTCGCGCCCCAGTGGCTCACCACCACGTTGTCGTGCTCGTCTTTGCCCGCGGGAACGCTCTCGTCAGGGAGGTTGGGGATGCGAAGAAGAATCTCTTCGATCTCGGCCTCGGCCTGCTTCTGGCGCGCGTCGTACTCCTTGGCCTCGTCGCCGAGGGCGCGGGCCTTGTCGCGCGCGGCGGCCTGCTCGGGCGACCCCTTGGGGAGCTTCGCGATCGCGGCGCTCGCCTCGTTGAGCGAGCGCTTGCGGGCCTCACCCTCGTGAATGGCCTCGCGGCGCGCGCGGGCGATGTCTTTGATGCGATCGAAGCCGAGGGCGGTGATGTCGGCGTTGCGCTTGAGCAGCGCGGCCTCGACGGCTTCGAGATTGTCGACGACGTGGCGGAGTTCGAGCATGGCGCGCGCGAAGCTAAACCACGTCGGGCACCGACACACGCGGCTTTTTCGCGCCTCCGAACCTCCGGTGTTAGCGTCGCCATCGGGAACCAAGAATCCGTTGCGCTGCCGGCACCTCGCGATCGTCGTAAGCCTCTTCGCCCTGGCCTCTTGCAAGGAGGGCTCGCGCGGCGTCGCGCGCCTCGGGCAGACGCTCCTCCGCGCGGGCATCCGCCGCGACGCGGGCCCCGCGCCGCGCGCGCTCGAGCGACCGCCCGCGCCGCGATCGCCGACGACCTTTCGCATGGACCGCGCGCACACCGGGCGCTCGGGCTGGCGGCTCCCGCGGCGCCCGCGCATCGTGGGGCGCGTGCCGACGCAGGCGCGCATCTCGGCGCAGCCCGTGGCCGTGGGCGACGGCGGCGTCGGCGTGGGCTCGCACGACGGGATGCTCTACGTCGCCTCGCACGCCGGCGCGCTCCGCTGGCGCCTCAACACCGGCGACCGGATCTACACCACGCCCTCCGTCGGCGACGACGGCACGCTCTACCGCGGCACCGACGCCGACCGCG
>CAISKJ010000924.1 GCA_903885885.1 uncultured delta proteobacterium | reverse complement strand
GCGTAGGCGCGCCGTGCGTGCGAAGCGCCGAGTGCGACGCGTCGGCGCCGCTGTGCTTCCCCGACGCGATCGGGTGGGCCGCGGGGTATTGCACGAAGCGCTGCGCCTCGCAGGCCGAGTGCCCCGGCGGGAGCACCTGCGTCAGCGACGGCTCGGCTGCGTTCTGCCTTCGCGTGTGCACGGCCGCCAGCGCGTGCCGCGCGGGCTACCTCTGCCGCAACGTGGGCACCCTCTCGGCGTGCTATCCGTCGTGCGCCTACAACGCCGCGGCGCTCTGCGGCGCCGCGCGCTGCGACGCCGCCACCGGCCTGTGCCGGTCGGTGTGCGCGAGCAACGCCGACTGCACCGCGGGGAGCACCTGCGGCGCGGGCACGCCGCGGCGATGCCAGTGCAGCGCCGCCACCCCCTGCGGGCCGGGGCGCGCGTGCTACACGCGCTACGGGTATTGCGGGTGCCTCGACGACGCGGCCTGCGGGCCCGACGCCTACTGCGACACGGCCTTCGGAGCGTGTCGCGCGCGGTGAGGGCGCTTCAGTCGAGGCCCGCGTCGCGCGGGGGCGGGGCGCCGTAGTCGGCCTTCATGCTCCCGTTGTCGGGCGGACCGGCGTCCGGGGGCGCGATGCCGTAGGGCGGCGCCACGCCGCCGTTGTCGTCTTCGGCGACGTCGCGGGCCGCGTCGACGGGGGCGTTGTCGGCGGGCGCCGTGTCGACGGCGGTGTCTTGCGGCGCGGCGTCCGACGCGGTGGTGGTCGAGCTGCAGCCGGCCACCGTGAGGGCCGCGCCGAAGGTGAAGATCGCCGCGCGCTTCCACCCGCGGGTGTCGGGCACGCTGTCGGCGCGCGCGGGGCCTTCGAGGGAGCCGTCGCAGAAGGGGCACGCGGCGGCGCCAGACTTCACGTGACGCTGACACGCGGGGCAGGGAACAAGCATCGGTCTCATGGGCGAAGCGTACCTCCGAGGCCCATCATCGCGCGTCTTCGGCGCGGCCGCACCGACCGCGCGCGCCGATGCGTTCGAGGGTGACAGGAGCCCGCCGTAAGGGTGAACATCGCGCCGCCCCGACGACCCCTCTGACACCCCTCGTAAGGGGCCCTGCGCGAGCGCTTTCATGGACGACCGGCTCGAGAAGACCATCGAGAACCTGAAGACCGCCCTTCTGGTTCGCCCCAACGACCCCTTCAAGCGCAACCAGCTCGGGGTCGCGTTTCGCAACGCCGCGAAGCTCAACGAGGCCATCGAGCAGCACCGCCGCGCCATCGCGCTCGACCCCAACTACGCCGACGCGTACTACAACGTCGCGCTGGCCCACGCGCTGCGCGACGAGTGGGATCCTGCCATCGAGGGGCTCCGCAACGCCGTCCGCATCAAGCCCGACCACGCCGAGGCCTGGTACAAGCTCGGCCAGGCGCTCGCCCGCCAGCGGCAGTTCGCCGACGCCTCGGCGGCCTATCGCACGGCCCTGCGCCTGCGCCCCGACTTCACCGCGGCCACCGCCGAGGTGGGCATCGTGCACGTGCAGGCGAGCGACTACCGCGACGCCGTGCCCTTCCTCGAGCGGGCCAACGAGCAGCGCCCCGGCGACGGCGAGATCCTTCGCAACCTCGCGCAGGCCTACCACGGCGTGCAGCGGTACCCCGAGGCCGTCCGCACCTTCGAGCACCTCTTCGCCGTCGAGCCCGGCACCGCCGAAGACCTCTTCCGCTACGGCGAATCGCTCCAGTCGCAGAACCGCAACGACGACGCCCTGCTCCAGTGGCGCCGCTCCATCGAGCTCGACCCCAACCGAGCCTCCACGCACCGCGCGATGGCTCGGCTCCTCGCGCGCCTCGATCGCCAGAAGGAGGCCCGCGGGTACTGGAACGAGGTCGTGCGCATCGCCCCCGACGAGGCCGAGGCGCACGCGGGCCTCGGCTTCGCCAACCAGTCGCTGGGCGTCCACGTCGAGGCCGTCACCAACTTCCGCGAGGCCATTCGACGCCGCGCCGACGACCCGATGTACTTCGTCGGCCTCGGCGTCTCGTGCCACGCCGTCGGCTCCATGCAGGAGAGCGTCGAGGCCCTCGAGAAGGCCACGCGCCTCGACCCCGACTGCGCCCCCGCCTACAACACGCTCTGCACCGTGTACAAAGACCTCGGGCGCCCCAAGGAGGCCGCCCAGGCCATCCGCCAGGCCATTCGCCTCAAGCCCTACGAGCCGGGCTTTCACTTCACGCTGGGGCAGTTCGAAAAAGAGCTCGGCAACCTGAGCGACTCGGAAGACGCCTTCAAGCAGGCCACGCGCCTCAAAGGGGACTACGCCGAGGCGCAGCACCAGCTCGGCGTGGTGAGCGCCGCCCTCGACAAGCGCGACGCCGCCGCCGAGGCCTTCAAGAAGGCCGTGCAGATCAAGCCCGAGCTCGTCGACGCCCACTTTCAGCTCGCGCAGATGTACGCGCGCATGGGCCGCTTCGTCGAGGCGGTGGAGAGCTACCGGCAGGCCTCGCGCATCGACCCGTCGCACTTCGAAGCGCTCTTCAACCTCGGCGCCGCGTACCAGTCGATGACGCGCCACGAAGACGCCGTCGAGGCGCTCCGCAAGGCCCTCGCGCTGCGCCCCGAAGACGCCGACGGGCTCCTCAAGCTCGGCGCCTCGTACGTGGCCCTCGAGCGGTATCAAGACGCCGCGGTGTCCTTCGAGCGGGCGGTCAAGGCGCGCCCGGAGCGCCACGAGGCCTACTTCGCCCTGGGCCTCGCGTACCGCAAGCTCAAGAAGCCCGACGCGGCCGTGAAGGTGATCCAGGACGCCATTCGCATGCGGCCCAACGAGGCCACGCTGCACGCGGCCCTCGGCGAGACGTACCTCGCCATGGAGCGCTGGCAGGACGCCGCCGACGCCTACGAGCAGGCCATCTGGCTCAACCCCGACGACACCACCTCGCAGCGCAACCACGGCATCGCGCTCAACAAGCTGGGCCGCGGCGACGACGCCATCGAGAGCCTGCGCCGCGCCCTCGCGCGGCACCCCGAAGACCCCGAGGCGATGTACAATTTCGGCCTCGCGTGCGAGCAGCTCGGGCGCGCCCACGACGCCATTCAGGTGCTGCGCGACTGCGTGAAGGTGAAGCCCGACCACGCCGACGCGCACTACCACCTCGGCCTCGCCTACGAGACGGTGCAGAACCTCAAGGACGCCGCCGAGGCGCACCGTCAGGCCACGCTCCTGCGGCCCGATTTCGTCGAGGCCTACGAGCACCTCGGGGCCGTGTACCGCAGCCTCGGGCAGCAGCAGGAGTCGCTCCACGCCTGGCGTCAGGTGGCGCGCCTCGCGCCCGACAACGCCGACGCGTACGTGCAGATCGGCGCCCTCTCGCGCGACATGAACCGCCCGCAGGAGGCCATCGAGCGCTTCAAGCAGGCGCTGCGCATGCGCCCCGACGACGCGCGCACCTACACCGAGCTCGGCATTCTCTACATGAAGACGGGCCACGCGAAGGAGGCCGTGGACGCCCTCGGGCAGGCCATTCGCCGCGACCCGGCGCACCCCCTCGCGTACCGCACCCTCGGCGAGACGTACCTCGCCTCGGGGCTCTACAACGAGGCGCAAAACGCGTTTCAGCACGCGCTGCACCGCGACGCCAACGACGGCGTGTCGTACCGCGGGTACGGGTCGTCGCTGGTGGCGCTCGGTCACTTCGAGGGCGCCGTGGCCCCGCTGCAAGAGGCCATTCGCATCGACCCCTCCAACGCCGAGAGCTACCGCCAGCTCGCGCAGGCCCTCAAGACGCTCGACCGCCTCGACGAGGCCGCCACGGCCCTCAAGCACGCCGCCGACCTCATGCCCCGCGAGGCGCCGCTGCAGCTCGCGCTCGGCGAGACGCTGCGCGACCTCGGGCGCTACCCCGAGGCCGCCACGGCCTTTCGCGCGTGCATCGAGATCGACCGCGGCCACGCCGAGGCCTGGTATCACCTCGGTAAGCTCTACGCCGACGCGCAGCAGCCCCTGGAGGCCTCGCAGGCCTTCGAGGCCGCCACGCGCATCCGGCCCGAGTACGTCGACGCGCTCGCGGGCCTCGGGGCCGCGTACCTCGACCTCGGTCGCGTCGAGCCCGGCGCCGAGGTGCTGCGCCAGGCCGTGCGCGCGCGCCCCGACCACGCCGACGCCGTGTGGCGCCTCGCCAACGCGTACGAGATGCTGGGCAAATACGCCGAAGGGGTCGACGCCTACCGTCGCTTCGTGAAGCTGCGCCCGCAGGCGGCGGAGGCGTGGCAGAAGGTGGGCCTGCTGTGCACCTACGTCGACCGGTGG
>CAISKJ010000923.1 GCA_903885885.1 uncultured delta proteobacterium | reverse complement strand
GTCGCGGTGATCATCACGCAGGGCTTCGTGCCCGCCCTGTCGGAGCACATGTCGCCCCGCGGCGTGTGGGCCGTCGTGCGCGCGATGCGCCACGGGGCCGAGCGCGTGGGCCGCTACGGCGGGCCCGCCGACGACCCCGCGTCGCGGTACTACACCGCCGTCGCGCCCGAGTCGCTCAACAGCGAAGACGACGCGGTCAACTGGCTCACCGCGCCGGACCGCCGCTTCCTCGTCATCGGCTCCGACGTGTTCGGCCAGCTCAACCGCTCGTACCGCCGGTCGCGCCACGTGAACGTGCCCGTCGCCGACGCGAGCAACTCGAACCTCCTCCTCGCCGTGAGCGACCTCGAGGGCCGCCCCAACCGCAACCCCCTCGAGCAGTGGGTCTCCACCGCCGAGCCGCGCATGGGCCACCCCCGCCGCGACCCGCGCCGCAACGCCAACGGCGAGCCCACGCGCCTCGACAACCTGCTCGAGTACGTGGGCTACGACCTCGACTCGCACGGGCAGAGCTTCGTGCCCATCGGCGGGTCCTTCGACATCACCTTCGTGTTTCACAGCCTCGCCGAGACGCCGCGCAACTGGCAGATCTTCGTGCACGTTGACGGCCCCGGCGGGCCCCGCATCAACCGCGACCACGACCCCGTCGAGGGCGGCAAGTACCCGGTGCGCCTGTGGCTCCCCGGCGACTACGTGCGCGACCGCATCAACATCGCCATTCCGGTCACCTATCGCCCCGGCGTGTACACCGTGTACATCGGCTTCTTCGACGGCGGCGACCGCATGCGCACCGAGGGCGGCGACCACGACCACGAGAACCGCGTCGTGGCCGCGCGCGTCCGCGTCCAGTAGCGCCCCCCTCCCCCACCCTCTCCACCCCCTTCGGAGCATCGCATCATGACCGACAGCACGCGCCCCGGAGACGGCATCGAGCGCCGGTCGTGGCCCCGCTACGACGTGACCTGGGCCGTCGACTGCACCGACGGCGAGACCTTTCTCTACGCCTCGATCAGCAACATCTCGGCGCTGGGCATCTTCATCGCCACGCGCACGCCGCCGCCCGTCGGGGCCACCGTCTCGCTGCGCTTCACCGCCCCCGTCGAGGGCGACTTCGAACTGCGCGGCGAGGTCGCGTGGATCAACCCCGTGCGCCCCAACGGCGACAACCCCAACCCCGGCTTCGGGGTGCGCTTCGTCGAGCTCGAGCCCGAGATGCGCGAGCGCCTCGTGTCGCTCGTGCGCGCCATCGCCTACCTCCCCGCGCAGTCGTAGTTCGCACGCACATCACCGTGACAGGGTATGTCACCGCCCCCGTTGCGAGGGCGGTGAAGCGGGCGCAGCTTGCGGGCCGTTCAAACCCGACAAGGCGGTGCGCGATGTACGACGTGACGTTGACCCTCGTTGACCTCAACCCGAAAATGATCGCCGCGTGGCGCGCGGTGTTCGACGCCGAGCCCGGCGTCGAGGTCGTGCAGGGGTCGCTCCTCGACGAGCGCGTGAGCGCGTGGGTGTCGCCCACCAACGCGCGCGGCCTGATGGACGGCGGGCTCGACGGCGCCATCCGCGCCCGCCTCGGCGCGGGCATTCTGGCGCGCGTGCGCCGCGCGGTCACCAGCACCTACGGCGACTTCATGCCCGTGGGCGCGGCCACCTGCGTGGCGACGGGCCGCGCGCTGCCCGCGTACCTCATCTCGACGCCCACCATGCTCACGAGCGCCGAAGACGTGTCGTCGACGATGAACGTCGCGCTCGCCTGCGCCGCCGCGCTCCAGGCCGTCAGCATGCAGAACCGCGCCGCCCCCGGGAGCGTGCGCACCGTGGCCATGGCGGGCCTCGGCGCGGGCACGGGGCGCGTGCCCTTCACCGTGTGCGCCGAGCTCATGTGGGCCGCGTGGCACCTCTTTCAGCATCACATCTTCGAGGGCTTCGACGACATGCGCGCGGCCCTCGAGCACGAGCTCGGCGACCTCGGCCCCGTCTCGCTCAGCGGCTCGCCCGCGCCCCGTCGCGCCTCGCGCGGCCCGGTGCTCCCGACGCCGTTTCATGGCGATCAGCACCGCGCGATCGCGTAGGGGCGCCGTCGCCGCGCAGCGCGTACTTGGGCATCGGCGCGGGCTTCTGGTACGGTCGGCGCGGTGCTTTTCCTGGTGGCGCAGACGCACGGACCCCTCGACGACGCGATGTCCCTCGCGTGCGGCGGGCTGCGCGCGGCCGACGCGTTCTCGTCGTAC
>CAISKJ010000922.1 GCA_903885885.1 uncultured delta proteobacterium | reverse complement strand
GAGGGCATCGCCCGCGGGGCGCGCGATGCCCGAGGCCACGAGCAGCGACTCGTCCCAGTCGATCACCTGCGCGGTCTGCAGCGGATAGGGCGGGTGGTGCACGCGCCCGAGGCGCAGATCGCCGTCGCCCACGTCGGCGTAGAGCACATAGCGCTCGGCGAGAAAGTGCTCGAGCGTGCCGGGCTGCGAGGCCGCGGGCGCGCCCGTGGGGCGATACGTGACGTCGACGCGCGCACGCGACGCGGTGCGATCGGAGACGTAGCGCACGCTCCCGTCGGGGAGGCGGTCGAGCGACATCGTGGCGTGGTGGTAGGGCAGGTGCCAGAAGGCGCGCGCGATGCCCACGGCGAGGCGGTTGGCGGCGTCGAGGCTGAAGAACCACACGCCCGGATCGCGCCCCTCGTAGTGGACGTAGGTGCGCACGTTGGTCTCGAGAAAGTTCGACACGCCCGGCACCGACGGCGCCCACACGGGGCGAACGTCGCGCATCGCGAAGGGCACGAGGCCCACGAAGGCGTCGCCCTCGAAGGTGTCGATCTCGAGCGCGGCGGGGATGAGCGGCCGCAGCATCGACGCGGGCACGCGCCAGTGGAGAAACAGAAGGTCGAGCCAGGTCTGGTGCTGCGCCGCGCGGCCGTCGGGGCGCATGGTGGGGGCGATGCGGTCGATGGTCACGACAGGAACCTCGCGCGGAGCTCGGGGGTCGGGATGCGGCACGCCTCGGTGCGGCCGAACCAGCGGTAGCGATTGCGCGCGATGAAGCGGTACACCGCGTCGCGCACGAGGCGAGGCACCACGATGAGGGCGTAGAGCGCGGGCCACAGCCCCGTGAGGCGCCGCGCGATGCGCAGGGCCGCGTCGGAGTGCGTGTACATGCGCTCGTTCTCGATGAGCACCACGCTGTCGGGGTCGCCCGTGACGGGGGCCGCGCCGTGCGCCGCGAGCGCCTTCGCGCCCGCCTCGGACTGCAGCGCCGCGAAGCGAAAGCGCGCCGCGGGGTCGCGGTCGATGACGAACTGCACCGTCACGCTGCAGAGGTTGCAGACGCCGTCGAAGAGAATGAGGGCGCCGCGCGCGTCGGGGGTGTCGTCGGCCATTGGGGCCTACGATGGTGCAGCCTCGCGCGCGAATCAATCGCCATTGAATCTGGTGTAGCGTCGCCCGCGATGAAGCGATCGATCGTACTCGTGGCCGCGACGCTCGCGGCGTGCAGCGACCCTCCCGCGGCGGTCACCGACGCCGGCGCCGACGCGCGCGACGCCGTCACCGACGCGGCCACCGACGCAGCGCCCGACGCGGGCGGCCCCGCGGCGGCGGTGTTCGACCTCGAGGCCGACCTCGCGAGCCCCGAGCACTTCTACGACCTCCCGTACCCGAGCGACCTGCGGCTCTCGGCCGCGGGCACGCCCGACCTGCGCGGCTTTCCGTATCCGCCCAACGTGAGCGGGCTCATGGCGGGGCTCCTCGAGACGGCGCAGCAGCGCCGGGGCTTCCCCGTGCT
>CAISKJ010000921.1 GCA_903885885.1 uncultured delta proteobacterium | reverse complement strand
GTCGCCGCGTCGCGCGCCACGAAGCGCAGCACGCGCGCGTCGGCGGCGGTGCAGGCCGCGAGCTCGTCGCCGTCGGCGGCGTCGTCGTGCGCGAGCGGGCGGTCGAAGGCCCGCGCCGCGACGGCCTTGCACGCGCGCAGGTCGTCGAGGGTTGTCACGGCGCGCACCGTCACCGACGGTGACGGGCGCGGCGCGTAGGCGCCCACCGCGATGGTGTAGGCGAAGTGCTCGTGCGTGACCGCGTAGCCCGCCCGCGCGAGGGCCGCGGGGAGCGCGGGGTGACGGCTCTCGCCCGCGAGCATCCAGCGCGAGTGCACCGCGCGATGGGCGCCGTCGACCTCGGCCACCAGCGCCGCGACGCGCGCGGCGTCGGCGCGCACGCGCAGCACGGCGTTGAGGTAGCCCTCGTCGCGCGCGCACGCGAGGTACAGCACCTCGGGGCGGTCGACGACGGCCACGTCGCGGGGGAGCCAGAAGAGATCCCACTGCGTCTGTTCGAGCACGGCGTCGAGGTCCATGGCGTTGCCTTCACGGGGCGCAGCGCCCCTCCGCTGTTGATCGGTTTTGCGACCTGCGCCGCCGATTGCGAAGAAGATAAGGGTAGGCCCCGGCATTGAAAAAATTCGTTTTCTGCCATTGTCGGCCGCGCAGACGACAAAATTTTTCTGCGAGTCGGAGGGAATTTCGATGATTAGCACTGGGGCCAGGAGTTTACGGTCGACGCCCGTCGCGGCGCGGCCACGCGACGCGCGCTGGGCGCTGGTGTCGCTCGCGCTGAGCGTCGCGGCGGTGGCGTGCGGGTGCGCCGACGGCGCGGGCTCCGACGCGACGCGCGGCGTCCAGGCGGCGACGAGCGTGCCGCGCGTGGTGGTCCCGGTGATCAACGCGTCGATGAAGGCGCGGCTGCGAACGATCTACGCGGCGGGCCTCGCGGCCGGCAACCGCGGCGCGGTGTTCGCGAAGATCGGCGACAGCATCACCACGTCGACGTCGTACCTCACGGGCGTCGGGTGCAGCACCGAGGTGTTGGGCACGCACACCGAGCTCGCGCCCACCATCTCGTACTTTCGCGCGACGGCGCTCACGGGCGCCACGGCCGCGTCGTGCCGCACGGTCATCAACTCGTTTACGCGCACCAGCGCGGCGGCGGGCGCCTCGTGGACCACGGCCTCGGCCCTCGCGGCGGTCACGCGCGCCGACTGTCCGGCGCCCTACAACACGGCGCTCAAATGTGAGCTGCGCATCACGCGGCCCTCCGTGGCGCTCATCATGTTGGGCACCTACGACCTCGACAAGATCAACAACGTCACGACCTTCACCACCAACCTCACGCGCATCGTCACCGACACGATCGCGGCGGGCGTGATCCCGGTGCTCAGCACCATTCCTCCGCGGCTCGACAAGGCGACGCTCACCGCGCGCGTGGCGGCCTACAACGACGCCATCATCGCCGTGGCCACGGCCCAGCAGGTGCCCCTGTGGGACTACTGGGTGGCCACCACCGCCACTGGGATGGTCAACCAGGGCATCGCCACGACGGGCGTCCTTCCCAACGCGTACAGCACCTCGCCGGTGAACTTCACCGCGGCGGCCCTCAACTACGGGTTCAACCAGCGCAACATGACCGCGCTGCAGGTGCTGGCCCACGTGAAGGCCATCGTGCACGACAACGGCGCGCCGGACCCCGACCCCGTCGCCGACGCGGGCGCCGACGTGACCGACGCGGCCGACGTGACCGACGCGGCCGACGTGACCGACGTAACCGACGTGACCGACGTGGCCGACGCGGCCGACGCGGGTCGCCCCGGTCCCTCGGTGATTCCGTACATCGATGCGTCGATGAAGGCGCGGCTGCGAACGATCTACACGGCGGGCCTCGCGCTCGGAAACCGTGCCGCGATGTTCTCGAAGGTGGGCGACGGCATCACGGCGTCGTCGTCGTACCTCCTCGACATCGGGTGCAGCGCCGAGACGCTGGGGGCGCACACCGAGCTCGCGCCCACCATCTCGTACTTTCGCGCGACGAGCCTGCCGGGGCGCACCACCTCGTGGTGCAACGTCTCCAACGCGTTCTCGGCCAACAGCGTGGCCGCCGACAGCGGGTGGACGACCGTCTCGGTGCTCGCGGGCGTCACGCGCTCCGACTGCCCGGCGCCCTACGACTCGATGCTCAAGTGTGAGCTCCACCTCACGCACCCGTCGATGGCGCTCATCATGGTGGGCACCAACGACCTCGAGGTGCTCAACGACCTCGCGGGCTTCACCTCCAACCTCACGCGCATCGTCACCGACACGGTGGCCGCGGGCGTGATCCCGGTGCTCAGCACGCTCCCGCCGCGCACCGACAACGCCACGCTCAGCGCGCGCATCGGCGCCTACAACGACGCCATTCGCGCCGTGGCCGCGGCGCAGCAGGTGCCCGTGTGGGACTACTGGCTCGCCATGACGGCCCCCTCGATGATCAACCAGGGCCTCGACGGCGACGGCCTGCACCCGAGCGTTTACCTCAACGCCGACTCGTGCAACTTCTCCAACGCTGCGCTCGCGTACGGCTACAACCAGCGCAACATGACGGCGGTGCAGGTGCTCGCCCACGTGAAGGCCGTCGTGCTCGACGACGGCGCGCCCGACGTCGGCGGCCCGGTCGACGCCGGCACCGACGCGGGCGCCGACGCGACCGTCGACGCCACGGTCGATGCGACGATCGACGCAGTCGTTGATGCGACGATCGACACGGCGGACGTCGCCTCGGACATCGCCGACGCGACGGTGGACACGACCCTCGACGCCACCGTCGACGCCACCGTGGATGGCGGCGCGTGCGTGAGCAGCGCGCTCGTGCCCGCGGCCACCGAGGCGGCGCTGCAGACGCAGCGGCAGTCGTGCGCGTTTACGGCGGGCGCCCGCGTGGCCGACACGCTGGGCGTCACCGCGGCGGTGCGCGCGCGCATCCCGGTCGACCACGTGGTGATCGTGATGCAAGAGAACCACTCCTTCGACCAGTACCTGGGCACCATGCCCGGCGACGTCGATCGCATCCCCGCGGGGTACACCAACCCCAACATCGCGGGCTCGCCGGTGAGCCCCGTGGAGCTCAACGCGGTGTGCACCGCCGACCCGCCGCACCAGTGGGACGCCGTGCACCAGGGGTGGAACCTCGGCGCCATGAACGGCTTCGCCCGCGTGGGCGAAGAGGCCGGCATCCCCGCGAGCACGATGATGGGGTACTACACCGAGCGGCAGCTGCCCTTCTACCGCTGGCTCTACGGCCGCTTCGCCATGAGCGATCGGTACTTCGCGAGCGTGCTCAGCGGCACGTGGGCCACGCGCAACTTCGCGTACATGGGCTCGTCGTACGGGGTGCGCAACACGCTCGAGCGCGTGGTGGCAGACAAGGCCACCATCTTCGACCGCCTCGACGCGGCGGGCACCACCTGGGGCGTGTACACCAACGGCGGCGTGCGCCAGGACTGCATCGGGTGGAACAACTCGCACCGCAACGTCTACTCGGCCGATCGCTTCTTCGTCGAGCTCGCGGCGGGCACGCTGCCGTCGGTGGTGTTCCTCGACGCGATCGACGACGCGACGGACGAGCACCCGCCGACGAACATCCACCTCGGCGAGGCCTTCGTGCGCAGCGTCGTGTCGGGCGTGGTGGCCTCTCCCCTCTGGTCGCGCCTCGCGCTCATCGTCACCTACGACGAGGCCGGCGGGTTCTTTGACCACGTGGCGCCGCCGAGCGCGTGCCTCCCGCACCCGTCGGCCACGGCGGGCTACGACACCACCGACCTCAACCGCCTGGGCATCCGCGTGCCCTTCGTGGTGGTGTCGCCGTGGGCGCGCGCGCGCTACGTGTCGCACGTCGTCCACGATCACACGTCGATCCTGCGCTTCGTCGAGACGCTCTTCGACCTGCCCGCCCTCACGGCGCGCGACGCCAACGCGGCGGCCCTCCTCGACCTGTTCGACTTCTCGTGCGCCTCGACGCCGACCTTCAACGAGACGATCCCCGCGGTGGGCACCACCACCACCGGCTGCCCCTGACGCACCCGCCGCGGGCCCCTCCCGAGGGGCCCGCGCGCCGCCCTACAGCGTGACCCAGCGCCCGACCACGTCGCGGAGCCCCTGACGCGTGAGGGGCTTGGCGATGAAGTCGTCCATGCCCGAGGCGAGGCAGAGGTCGCGCTCTTCGGACATCGCGTTGGCCGTGAGGGCGATCACGGGCGTGCGCGGCAGGTCGCGGTCGCGCTCCTGCGTGCGCAGGTGGCGCGTGGCCTCGAAGCCGTCCATCACGGGCATTTGAATGTCCATGAGCACCAGGTCGAAGCCGCCGCCCTCGAAGGCCTCGAGGGCCCGCTGGCCGTCGCCCGCGACGCTCACCGCGAGGCCCATGCGCGTGAGCATGGTGAGCACGACCTTCTGGTTCACCACGTTGTCTTCGACGAGGAGCACCTTGAGCCCGCTGGGCGATCGCGGCGCGTGGCGGTCGTGCGCGGGCTCCGCGGGGCTCGTCGGCGCGACGACGCCGCGCGCGAGGGCGACGCGCACTTCGAACACGGTGCCCACGCCGGGCGCGCTCTCGACGTCGATGGTGCCGCCCATGAGGTCGAGGAGGCGGCGGCAGATGGCGAGGCCGAGGCCCGTGCCGCCGTAGCGGCGCGTGGTCGACGCGTCGGCCTGCGTGAAGGGCGTGAAGAGCCGCTGCGCCGCGTCGGGCGCGATGCCGATGCCCGTGTCGCGCACCGTGAGAACGAGCTCGAAGCGGCCGTCGCGCAGCGGGGCGCCGCCCAGCGTGAGGGTGATCGAGCCGCGCTCGGTGAACTTCAGCGCGTTGGAGAGCAGGTTGCTCGCGATCTGCCGCAGGCGCTGCGGGTCGCCCTGCAGCGCGGCGGGCACCGACGGCGCGATCACGACGTGGAGCGCGAGCCCGCGGGCCTCGATGCGCAGGCGAAACAGCTCGGCGAGCGCGGCGAAGGTCGACGCGGGCGCAAAGGGGATCACCTCGATTTCGAGGCGCCCTGCCTCGACCTTGGAGAGGTCGAGGATGTCGTCGATGATGCCCAGGAGCGACACGGCCGACTGCCGCGCCATGGTGATGTACTGCCCCTGCTCGGCGTTCAACGGCGTGTCTTGCAGCAGCTCCAACATGCCGAGTACGCCGTTCATGGGCGTGCGAATCTCGTGCGACATGGTGGCGAGAAACTCGCTCTTGGCGCGGTTGGCGGCCTCGGCGCGCTCGCTCGCGCGGCGCTGCTCGGTCACGTCGATGTGAATGCCCACCATGCGCCGCGGGGCGCCGCTCGCGTCGCGGAGCAGGCGGCCGGCGGCCATGATCCACACGTACTCGCCGCTGCGGGTGCGCAGCCGGTGAACGTTCTCGTACCCGGCGTCGGGGTTCGCGTGACTCTCGCGCATGCGCTCCATGGAGCGCTCGAGGTCGTCGGGGTGCACGCGGCTCTGCCAGGCCTCGAGGGTGTCTTCCACCTCGTCGGGGCGGTACCCCAGCATGCTCTTCCACCGCGGCGAGTAGTAGACCTCGTTGGTGGACATGTTCCAATCCCAGAGGCCCGCGGAGGAGCCGTCGAGGGCGAGGTTGAGGCGCTCCTGCTCGAGGCGCAGGCGCGCCATCTGCTCCACGATGGTGGCCTGATCGGCGCGGTTCTGCAGCAGCGCGCCCACCTGCTGGGCAAACACCGTGAAGGCCTTCATGTGCTGCGGCCCGACGCCGTCGTGGAAGGCCCCCGCCGCGTCGGACACGCCGCCCACGAGGAGCGCGAAGGTCTCGCCGCCGGGGCCCGAGCAGGGGCTCACCGCGAGCTGTCGCAGCCCCAGGGGCGCGAGGCGCGGCTCGTCGCCGCGCGTCCACAGAACGCTCTTGCTGCCCTGCGCGGTCGCCGAGGCCACGAGGGCGCTCAACGCCGTCAGCTCCAACACCGCCTCGCGGCAGCACACGACGGGCGCCGCGTCGGCGCGGGGCGCGCCGTCGGGGGCGGTGAGCCACAGCATCCCGAACTCGACTTCGAAGAGCTCGACGAGGGTCTCGGTGGTGATCTCGGCGAAGCGCGCGGGGTCGCGCTCGGCGATCGCGCGGGTGTTGTAGGCGTGAATGCCCGCGAAGCGGTCGAGCTCGCGGTCGAGGCTGTCGCGCGTGTCGATGAGCTTCTGCTGCACCACCGAGAGGCGGGCCACGTGCCGCTGCAGCTCGGCGATCTGGGCGCGCAGCGCCTCGGTGCCGTCTTGCGCGTGCGGTGGCGCCGACCTCCGGGTGGCATCGTTCATGGCAGCTGCTCTCGCAAGACCTTTACCCCATCCGCGGCGATCGACGCTACGGCGGGGCCTCAGGCGTTGCGGTAGATCGCGTACAGGGCCGTGGTGTAGTTGTGATAGGCGTTGCGGCCCCCGAGGCGCGCAAACTCGCCGAAGCCGTACATGCCCAGCCAGGGCGGCACCACGCCGTCGCGCGAGAGCGGGTACTGCATGCGGCGCACGAGCTCGTCTTTCATGACGCGGTTGAAGAGAAAGCGGCCGCGCGCGAGGCAGTCGGCGTGGAACACGGCCACGAGCTCGCGCCCGGCGCCGGCGGCGACCATCGCGGCGATCATGCGGTCCATGTCGCGGAAGATGCGCTCCTCGTCGCGCACGGTGAGCCACAGGCGCGTGCCCTCGGGGCACGTGGTGGCGTAGTGCATGGTGCCGTCGGCGTCGCGGCGCGTCACCACGCGCAGAATGTGATCGTTGCCGTACTCCTCGGCGAGCTCGGGGCTGAGCGCCTCGGCGAGCGCGCCGATGGGGATGGTGTCGCCGCAGGTGGCCGACGCGTCGAGCTCGAGGCGGCGGGTGTACGCCTCCCACGCGGGGCGCCCGTCGAGCTCGTAGATCTTGTTGCCCTCGGAGCGGGTGACCACCATGGGCTCGCCCACCGCGACGAAGCCGTGCGTGGCCTGCGTCACCACCGAGAGCGTCGGGTCGGCGAAGCCCACGGCGAAGGCCGCGTGCTGCGAGGCGTGGGCGTCGATCACCTGAAAGCAGGCGACGCCCTTCATGTTGTCGGCCGCGGTGGCGCCGAAGATGGTGACGTCGGGCCCCAGCACCGACTCGAGGCCCTCGACGCAGCGGTCGTCGTTGATGTCGATGCCCGGCGCCATGAAGTACACCATGTTCACGGCGGGGTTGGCGGCCTTGAGGGCCGCGCCCAGCGCGGCGGCGCGCTCGAACGAGTTGTGGCCGTAGATCCCCTCGACGGAGGCCACGGCGAGCGCGTCGCGGCCGCGCACGGCCATGATGGCGACGTCGTTCATCGACTCGCTCACGCCCTCGCGGCCCACCACGCCGCAGCACGACGCGCCCAGCACCCGCGCGCTCGGCGCGAGCGCCCGCGCCTCGTCGGCCAGCACCTGCAGGTTGTGGCCGATGGAGGCGTGGATGAACAGCAGGTCGCAGTCGGTGTCGCCCTCGCCGAGCGCGGCCTCGAGGCACTCGGCCATCGCGCGGCGCGAGTTGACCATGCGGGTGCTCGCGGAGAAAAACTTCAACATTGGAGCCTCTACTTTCTTGTCGCCGTAAACCCCTATACGGGATTTAGGGACCCCGTAAAAGCGATTCATTTCAAGAGGTTTTGCGCGTGCAACGGGTGCATCGTGCGTGAACGGTGTGCCGCTTCCCAATGCGGAACAACCCAAGCTCGATGGTGCCTCTGCGCTCCTCCACGAAAGGGAGTCGACGATGCACATTCGCTCAGAGCTTCGGACGTTCGTACGTGGCAGCGGCCTCGCGCTGGGGTGTCTCGTGGCCGGCCTCGGGTGCAGCCGCGCGCAGGTCGATTCGGGGCCCGCGCTCGGGCTCTCGAAGGTTGTGATCTACCGCAACGGGGTGGGCTACTTCGAGCGCAGCGGTCACCTCGCGCGCAGCGAGGTGACGTTTCGGGTGCTCCACCGCGACGTGAACGACTTTCTCGCCACGCTGGTCGTGATGGAGCGCGGCGGGAGCTCGGTGCGCGCCGCGGCCTTTCCGATGCCCGCCGACGGCCCCGACGGCGCCGCGCCGCGCCCCGACGCGCGCCGCACGGTGAGCCTCGCCCTCGACGGCGCCGAGCACGACCTCGTGGTGGGCTACGCGGTCGAGACGCCCATCTGGCGGCCGTCGTACCGCCTCGTGTTCTCGCACGGCGCGCAGCCGCGCGTGCAGGCCTGGGGCATCGTGCAGAACCTCTCGGGCGAAGACTGGCGCGGCGTGCGTCTGTCGCTCGTCACGGGGGCGCCGGTGTCGTTCCGCTCCGAGCTCGCGCGGGCGACCGTTCCGACGCGCCCGCTGGTGAGCGACGAGGG
>CAISKJ010000920.1 GCA_903885885.1 uncultured delta proteobacterium | reverse complement strand
CGGGGGCCGGCGCGTCGTGGGCGAGGAGCGAGCCCGCGAGCGCGCAGCGCAGGGTGACCGCGAGGGCGTACACGTCGGCGCAGGGGTCGGGCGGCAGCGCCTCGCCCGCCATGAGGAGCGCCACGCGCTCCGGGGGCATGAAGCCCAGCGTTCCGCCGCGCACGTGGGCGGCGGCGCCGAGGGCTCCGTGGGCGAGGCCGAAATCGATGAGCACCACGCGGTCGTCGTGGTCTACGGGAACGATGAGGTTGGCGGGCTTGAGGTCGCCGTGCACGACCCCCAGGCGGTGCAGCTCGCGCAGCGTCGATGCGGCCGAGACGAGGAGCGTGCGCACGCGGGCCGCGAGGGCATCGGGCGCAACGGCTTTGAGGGCGTCGTCGAGGGGCGCGCCGTCGACGAAGGCGCGGGTGAAGAACGCGCCGCCGGGGTCTTCGGCGTCGGCGCTGGCGAGGCCGAAATCGTAGACGCGCGCGATGGTCGGAAGGTCGAGCTGCGCGAGGATCTGAAACTCGTTCACGATCCACTGGGCGAGCGAGGCCTGCGCCTGCGCGTGGAGGCGCTTGAGCACCATGACGGCGTCGTCGGCGAGGCGATCTTCGACGAGGTACACCCCGCCGCCGCCGCCCTCTCCCACGCGCCGAACGAGCCGATAACGATCCGCGAGTCTCATTCGTGGCCGCGGATGCTACAGCGCACCGCGCGGGCGGCGACATCAGAACGGCGAGGGCTGCGCGGGGCGGGCGCCATCGCGCAGCGCGTCTTGCCTTTCGTGGGATAGGTCGCACATGCGGCCCCCACCCCCGCTACCGCGCGCCCCGCCCCCGCCAGCGAGGGCAGGGCTGTGCGTGCTGTGGACGCGGGTGCCGGCGGCCTGGGTTCGCGGCTGCCCTTGCGCTGCAAGGGCTCCGGCGCACGTGTGCGGCCCACGAAGGCGAATCGTCACCGATGGCTGCTGCCCGCCGGGAGTCGACAGCGCTTTGCCCTTGCAGCGCAAGGGCGGCCGACGGTCTCCTGCGATACGACGTCTACGCTTTCAACACGCACAGCCCTGCCCTCGCTGGCGGGGGCGGGGCGCGCGGTAGCGGGGGTGAGGGGCCGCGCGTCGCCCGCCATCGCGCGCGGTGTGGTACCCGTCGCGGCCATGCGATTCACGAAGCTCACGGCCTCGAGCGCGGTGCTCGCCGCCTGCGCCCACGCGCCCGACCATCACGAAGGCCACGGCCACCACGGCGGCCACGGCCACCACGGCGACGCGCACGCGATGCCCCACCGCTTCGACGACGCCGCCCGCTGGGCGCAGGAGTTCGAGAGCCCCGAGCGCGACGCGTGGCAGCGCCCCGACTTCGTGGTGAGCGCCCTGTCGCTCCCGCGCGACGCCCGCGTGGCCGACCTCGGCGCGGGCACCGGGTACTTCGCCGTGCGCCTCGCGCGGGCCGTTCCCGACGGGCGGGTGTGGGGCGTCGACATCGAGCCCGCCATGGTGCGATGGATGCTCGACCGCGCCCGCCGCGACAACCTCCCCAACCTCACGGCCACGCTCGCGGCCCCCGACGACGCGCTCCTGCCCGAGCCCGTCGACCTCGTGCTCGTGGTCGACACCTACCACCACATCGAGGCGCGCACGGCCTATTTCACCGCGCTGCGCCGCTCGCTCCGTCCGGGCGGGCGCGTGGTGATCGTCGATTTCACCCTCGAGTCGCCGGTCGGTCCGCCCGCCGAGATGCGCCTCGCGCCCGCGGCGGTGCGACACGAGTTCGAAGCGGCGGGATACACCTTCGAGCGCGCCGTCGAGGGCCTCACGCGGCAGTACATGCTCGTGTTTCGCGCGCCGTAACGGGCATCCGTTGCCGATCCAGGCGCCCTGTGCGGCGAGTCCGTTGACACCCCCTCGGCGCTTGTAGACCCTCTCGATTCTGAGAGGAGTTTTCGATGGGAGAACCGTTGCAGATGGAGAGCTACGTGCGCGCCCCGGTGGTCACCGTGGCGGGCTGCGTGGCCCTCGCGATCAAGGTGCTGGGGCGCCTGCCGAAGGGCGCGTCGGAGGGGGGTGCGCAAGCGGGCGAAGTCCCTGCGCGCGAAGACCGTGGCGCTGCAGGGCGCCTGGGCCGCGCGCGACCGCGTGGTGAAGGCCGCCGACACGCGTCCCTTCGACAACGCCAACGACGTGGGCTGGGGCGCGCTCATCGACCGGCTGACGGCCTACGCGGCGCTTCCGCGCGACCGCTACCCCCGCGCCGAGCGGGCCGCGGCGCTCCTCACGCTGCTCACCCTCAACGAGCGCGCGTGGCTGTCGATCGCCTACCCCGAGCAGTGGGCCGAAGGCGACAAGCGCCTCAAGCGCATGGTCGCCGAAGGGCTGCGCGCCGAGGTCGCCGACCTCGCGGGCGACGACTTCGTCGCCGAGGTCGAGCGCACCCACAAGGAGTACGGCGACGCCCTGGGCATCACCGCCTCCACGGGCCCCGCCGTGGTCGAAGAGGCCGACCTCTCGACCCTGCTGCGCGACACCGCGCGGGCCATCTCCGAACTCGCCGTGCAGCTCCTCGCCATGCACGACCCCGACGACGCCGAGAACGACCGCGCCGTGCGCCACGCCCTCGAGGCCATCGACTCCCATCGCACCCGCACGAAGCGTGGCTCCGCGGTGGCCGAGCCGACCCCCGACGAGCCCGTCGACCCCAACACCCCCGTCCCCATAGGCGTTAAGCGACAGGAGCTCTTGTGGTAGTTCGGGGGCGTGAACGAGAACCCGATGAGCTCCGCGGGCTGGGCGACGCTCCAGTCGTTGTTGCCGAAGAACTGGGCGCAGCGCGCCGAGGAGTTGCGGCTCTG
>CAISKJ010000919.1 GCA_903885885.1 uncultured delta proteobacterium | reverse complement strand
CGCCGAGGTCGCGCGCGGCGTCGAGCGCGGGGCCCGCGAAGCCGTTCTCGACGAGCGCGTCGAAGCGCTGACGGAGCAGGTCGCTCACCCACGGGGCGCGCTGCGTGGCGAGGGCCGCGAGGAGCGCCGCGGTGGCCGGGTGCCGCGGGTCTTCGAAGGCCACGGGGGCCAGGAGGCGCAGCGCGTCGGGGTGCGCCGCGAGGCAGTGCGTGAGCGCCGAGACGTAGGCCTCGCGGTCGAGCTCGGGGAGTTGCAGCGCGTTCGCGGTGATGGGAAAGCCTGGGAGCTTCGCCACGATGTCGAGCGCGCCGCGGCGCGCGCCGGGGCCTCGCGTGTCGCACACGGTGTCGAAGGCGTCGGCCATGTCGGCGCGGGTCTCTTCGCTGCCGCGGAGCTCGAGCCAGCGGGCGAGGATCACCGCGCGGCGCTGCGCGTCGAGCTCGCGGGGGCCGCCGCAGGCGCGGGCGAACTGCTCCTCGAGGTCGCACTGGGCGAAGGGGTGGTCGCGCTCGATGGCGCGCACGCCCTCGGCGATGGCGAGGCAGGCCGCGACGCGCGCGTGGAGCTCGTCGGGGTTGGCCTCGTCGGTGAGCAGCGCGAGGAGCGCCCGGCTCCACGGCGAGACGCCCGCGTCGCCGCCCGCGTCGGCGCACCACCACGCGCACCACGCGATGGCCTCGGCCCAGCGCGCGCCCTGCATCGCGTCGAGGAGCGGGCCGAATTCGGCGGGCGAGAGCCAGCGCTGCACGCGGGCCTCGTCTTCTTCGTAGAGGTAGGCGGCGCCCTGGTCTTCGATGCGCTGTTCGAAGTACGCCGGGGGCTGCGGGGTCGAGGGAAACAGGTGCTCGGCCTGACACCGCAGGAGGAGCTCCCACGCGAGGAGCGCGCGGTCGGCGGGCGCCGTGAGCGCGGAGAGGTTGGCGTAGGCCCCGGCGAGCTCCTCGACGCGCACCACGCGGGGCACGCGGATCACCGCGCGGGCCAGCATCTCGGGCGTGGGCGCGATCTGGTCGAGCTGCGAGGCCACGAGGCGAAAGCGGTCGGGCGCGTGCTGCGCGAGGTCGAGCCACGGGTCGCCCGCGGGGTCGTTGCGCAGGCACCGCGCGGCGGTGTCATCGACGGCGGCTGCGTCGCCCCGCTCGAGGAGAAGCGCGCGCGCCGCGAGGGCCGGCCCCTGGCTCCCGACGGTGCGCCGCATCACCGCGCGGAGCGGCGCCCGGGCCGCTTCGAAGGCCTCGCCGTTGACGCACCCGCGGAGGGCGTGCACGGCCTCGAGCACCACGCGCGCCGACGGGTCGGACAGGGCGCGCACCAGGGCCGCCGAGGCCTCGGGCTCGGGGCTGCGGCCGAGGCGCGACACGGCCCACGCGCGCACCTCCTCGTCGGCGTGGGCCGACTGCGCGATCAGGGATTCGACCGTCCACACCGGGGCGTCGCTCACGGTCATGCCGCACTTGGTACACGCCCTCTTCGCACGCGACAACGGCTTCCATGCGCGCGGCCGTCGCGCGCGGGATTTCCCCCCGCATTCGGTCTACCGATCGCGAGGGAGTGTTCTAGAGAACGCCCGCTGCGGCGCGGTCGAGGAGCGCGTCGAGCTCGCCGAGGAGGGCCGTGTTGCCGGCCTGCGCGTAGCCCGCCAGCTTCTCTTCGCACGCGGGCACGGCGTCGAGAAAGCGCTGGATCACGGCGCCGTCGTGGAGGCTGGCGGCCTCCATGCCGTAGCCGAGGCGCTCGAGCCAGCGCGCGTTGAGCACCTGCTCGAACTGCAGGGCGAGGGGCACCGCGAGCATGGGCTTGCGGAGGTACACCGCCTCGCCCATGAGGGTGAAGCCGCCGCCCGCGATGACCGCGCGGCACGCTGCGAGGTCGTCGATGAAGCCCTGCTCGCTGAAGGGTCGGTAGCGCAGCGTGCCGTCGACGAGCTCTTCGGTGAGCCCGCGGCGCATGCCGTAGATGCGGCACTCGCGGCCCGTGGCGCGCAGCGCGTCGAGGAGCGCGTCGTGCCCTTCGGCGGTCTGGTACACGAGCAGGTGGTCGCCGCGCGTGCTCTTCGCCGCGAGGATCTCGGGGCGCAAGAGGGGCGGGTGGAGGCTCGTGTGCTCCTTGCGCACGGGGGGATAGAAGAACGTGGTGATGAGGTAGTGCTTGCAGCCCGGGAGCTTGCTCTTGATGAAGCCCCGGGTGAGCTGAAACGTCGCCTCGTGGCCCGCGATGACCTCGGGCGGGTGCGCGCAGCGATTGATGATCTGCATGTTGTCGATCGAGATGATCGGCAGGCGATGCGCGGCGCCGAAGAGGTACGTCCACGACTCGAAGTCGCTCACCACCACGTCGGGCTTGAAGTCGCGAATGAGCTCGAAATACGCCGCGATCTGCCCGGGCAGCTTCGCGAGCCCCTCGGACACGTTGGACCACAGCGTGGCCCCGCGCCGCACGCGGTTCTCTTCGTAGATCATGTGCAGGCCGTGGATGCGGTGCACGCCTGCGAAGCGCTTCGACAGGAAGTCGACGGCGCGGCTCGACGCCATGATCTCGACCTCGTGCCCCTGCGCGAGCAGGTGCTCGAGCACCACGCGCGAGCGCATCGCGTGGCCCATGCCCTCGCCCACAACCCCGTAGAGAATCTTCATGCCTCGCGGGAGTACACCCGCGGCACCGAGAGCGTCTACAGGCCCATGTCGCCGAGGCGGTGCTGCGCCACCACGAGGCCCGCGACCACGGCTGTCTCGGCGCGCAGCACGCGGCCGCCGAGGCGCAGCGGGCGCGCGCCGGCGTCGACGAGGCGCTGCCGCTCGACGTTGGCGAAGCCCCCTTCGGGGCCCACCACGAGCATGAGCGATCGGCATGCCGTGAGGGGGTTGCCCGCCTCGTCGGCGCGGTCGTCGAGGAACACGCGCACGTCGGCGCTCTTCCACAGGGCGGTGGCCGTGAAGGCCTCGAGCTGCACCGTGGGCGCCATCTCGGGGACGCTGCCGCGGCGGCACTGGCGCGCGCCCTTGAGGGCCTGCGCGGGCCACGCGTGGGCCTTCTCGTGGGCGAGGCCGTCGGCCTGCACCGACTTGAGGGTGAACACCGGCTGGATGCGCGCCACGCCGAGCTCGGCGGCCTTCTGCGCGACCCAGAGCATGCGCTGCCGCTGGAGCACCGCGCACACGAGGGTGATCTCGAGGGGCGACTCGGGCGCGGCGGGCATCGCCTCGTACACGACGGCCTCGGCGTGCGCGTCGGAGAGGGCGGTGAGCGAGGCGCGGAAGTACCGCCCCGCGGCGTCGCAGAGGGTGAAGGCCTCTTTGACGTTCACCTTGCGAAAGCGGAGGCCCGCGGCGGCGACGGGGTCGAGCGCGACGGTGTCGCCGAGATGAAAGGGCGCCGCGTGGACGAGGGGGGCGTAGGGGGCGCGGATCACGCGAGGCCGAAGAGCGAGCCGACCCCGACGGCCGCCGAGGCCGCGGCGAGGGGGATGGTGAAGTTGTCGTCGAGGCGCTCGGTGTAGAGCTCGGCGATGGCGCCTGCGAGCGAGGCCGCGACGGCGGTGGCCACGGTGCCCGCGAGCGACGAGGGGTGCCGCAGCGCGAGCACGGCGATGGAGGCCACGGTGCCCACCACGAAGAACGCGAGCGTGCCCTGGAGCGAGCGCCCGCCGCGGAGCTTGGTGCGGCCGAAGCGGCGGCCGATGAGCGCGGCCGCGGGGTCGGCGAGGCCGAGCACGGCGACGCCTGCGGCCGCGGCGTAGCGGGGGAACGCGAGGCCGAGGAGGAGCAGCGCGGTGACGAACCAGGTGGACGAGTTGACGCGGTGGCGCTCGTGCGCGTGGGCCACGCGGCCGAAGACCTTCATGAGGGCGTCGTTGACGGCCGGCCAGATGCGACGGGAGACCTCGCAGCCCCACGCGAAGACCGCGAAGGCGAGGGGCGGGAGCACGAGCCAGAGGCGCGACGGCAGGAGCTCGACGAGGGCCACCACCGTGATGCCGTTGGCGATAGAAAAGGCAT
>CAISKJ010000918.1 GCA_903885885.1 uncultured delta proteobacterium | reverse complement strand
GCGCGCTCGAGACCGAGTTCGACAAGCGCCTGCGCGCCGCGGCCCGCTTCGGGCACACGCTGTCGGTGATCGTGCTCGACATCGACAACTTCAAGAACGTGAATGACACGTACGGCCACGCGGTGGGCGACGTGGTGATCAAGGGCCTCGGCGCCGTGCTCGGGCGCTGCCGCCGCGAGACCGACGCGGTGGGGCGCTTCGGCGGCGAAGAGTTCGTGATCGTCTGCGAAGAGACCGACACCGAGGGCGCGTTTCAGCTCGCCGAGCGCATCCGCGAGGAGCTCAAGAAGCAGGTGTTTCAGAGCGAGCTCGGTCCGCTGTCGGTCACCTGCTCGCTGGGCATCGCGGAGTTTCCGCGCGACGCCGAGGAGCGCGAGGCCCTCTTCACGCGCGCCGACGAGGCCCTCTACGAGGCCAAGCACAACGGCCGCAACCAGACGCGCACGGCCTCGATGAAGGCCGCCGCGATGGCGGCGAAGCGCGACGCCTCGGCGCGCAAGGCGCCCGTCTCGCGCCGCGAGGCCAGCCCGAAGGCCCCCGTCATTCGTCCCGGCACCGCGACCTCGTCGGTGTCGTAGCCCCTCGCGCGCGAGCGCATTCCGGGGCATCGCGGCGCGCGTTTGCGTGTACGATCCGCGCCCCCACATGGCCGCCATCAGCAGCATGTCGCCGGGCGAGGTGCGGGCCCTCGGGGGCCTCGCCATCTCGTGCGCAGGCGCCAACGAGGCATCCCTCGGGATGCGCGCGCTCTCCTGGTACAACACCCTCCTTCGCTTCGGGCTCAACGTGCCCCTCGTGGTCGCCCACGACGTCGGCGCCGCGCTCCTCGGGCTCGGCGGCGCGTATGGCCCGCCGCGCGATCAGCCGCCGGTGCCGACGCTGCAGGGCCAGCCCGGCGAGGTGCAGGCCGTGCTGCGCGCGTACGGAGCGCTCCTCGAAGAGATTTCGAAGACCGATGTCGCCGAGCAGATTCAGAAGTCGCGCATCGACGACGCGGTGCTCACGACGCTGCTCACGCGCGCGCTCGGCCCCGTGGCCGACCGCTGGCGCTCGCCGGTGCAGTACGAGCCCGTGCCCATCAACGCCGACACCCTCACGCAGGCGCAGATGCTCCTGCCGCAGGTGTGGATGGCCGCCGACCGCAAGCCCGAGTTCGGCTTTCTGGTGCACCTCGTACAGCACCGGCTGCACCTGCTGCTCGGCATCGAGCAGATCGACCTCGACACGGTGGAGCTGCTGGGGCTCGTCGGGCAAGACGGCTCGATGCCCGAGACGGAGCTCATCGACCTGCTCGCGGTGTTCAACTCGCCCGAGGCCAACGACGTGGTGAACTTCTCGCTCGACATTCTGCCGAGCGTGCTCGACACGCGGCGCGGCGGCGGGCAGCAGGTGTTCTCCGTCGACGGCTACTCGGGCGTGGTGCCCAACGGCTCCCTCGACTCGCTGGTGCTCACCGAGATGGCCCACGACGACGAGCTGTTCGAACAGCGCTTCATGGACCACGAGCTGCTCTTCTACGCCCACGAGGCGCAGGATCGGCCGCCCCCGCGCAACTACCAGATCCTCGTCGACGCGAGCGCCTCGATGCGCGGCGCGCGTACCGTGTTCGCCCGCGGGCTCGCCATCGCGCTGGCCAAGCGCATGACGCTGCAGGGCTTCGAAGCGAGCGTGCGCTTCTTCGACTCGCGCCTCTACGAGCCCATGCGCCTGCGCAAGGGGCGCGCGGGCCTCGGGGGCGCCGGGTCGCTGCACGTCGCGGGCATTCTGGCCTTCAAGGGGGAGCGCGGGCGCAACTACGCGCGCGTGTTCGCGCAGCTCGCCGCCGAGCTCGAGCGCGGGCGGGAGCGCGCGAGCGTCACCGTGTACATGATCACCCATGCGGAGTGCCACGTGCCCGTCGACCTCATGCGGCGGATCCGCGAGGTGGCCGAGGTGTGCGGCGTGTTCATGCTGCCGTCGCGCGGCGCGCTCGACCTCGAGTATCTCCAGCTCCTCACCCTGCACGAGGTGGTGACCGACCAGGCCCTCAAAGACCGCGACGAGCGCGCCTCGCGGGCCCTCTCGATCGTCGAGGCCGCCACGAGCGAGGCGCGGCGCGAGTCGATGCCGTCGAAGGGCCGCGAGCACGCGGCGGAGGGCTGAGCGATGTCGACGGTGCTCAACGACGAGGCCATCTCGCGGGCGCGCCAGATGCTGCGCGCGGGGCAGCCCGACCGCGCCGAGCAGATCTTGTTCTCGAACGCGCAGCAGACGCACCTCGCGGCGCGCGACTACGACGAGGTGCTCCGCACGCTGGCCGAGGCGCTCACGCAGCTCGGCAAGCTTCGGGCGGCGGGCACGGTGCTCTTGTACCTGCGCGAGCCCGCGCGCATGGCGCAGCTCGTCGGGGGCGATGCCCGCGACATGGCGCGCGCCGCGCAGCTCGATCGCAAGCACGCGCTCGCGGCGCAGCACTATCGAGCGGCGCGATGGCCCGCGCACGCGGCGATTCAGTTCGAAGAGGCGCAGCAGTACCCGGCGGCGCGCGCCCTGTGGGAAGAGGTCGCGGGCGATCCGCGCCTGCGCGAGGATCCGTACACGGCCGCGCTGGTGAGCTTCAACCTCGGGCGCGTGCTCGAGAAGCTGCAAGACGCCGCCGGGGCCCACCGCTGCCGCGTGCGGGCGACGCGCCTGCTCGAGGAGGCCGCCGACATGCTCGAGGCGCGCGGG
>CAISKJ010000917.1 GCA_903885885.1 uncultured delta proteobacterium | reverse complement strand
CGAGCGTCGTGAGCGCGCCCGTGACGCAGAATCGCCCCGCGCCGGAGCCCACGTCGAGCACGCGCGCTCCCGGTGTTGGCGCGAGCCACGCGGCGGCGCGCGCGGCCACCTCCACGGGGGTCGTGTGCTGCCGACGAAAGCGCTGAAACTCCGGGGGATACAGCCCGTCGAGGCGCTCGTCGGCGTCGTCGGCGCCGAGGCACATCGCGGCCCGCACGGCGTCGACGTCGATCATGGCCGCGGGGTGGTCATGCGCATCGGGCGCACGGTGCCGTCGAAGCCCTCGCGCGCGGCCGTCCAGCGCGCGCCGCGATCGTCGGAGTAGAGCACCGTCGTGGTCGCGCCCGTCGCGAAGAGCACCAGCCGATCGTCGGCCGTGAAGAGCCACAGCGCGCGCGCCGACACCCCGCCGTGCGCGGCGTCGTCGTCGATGGCCGTGGTGCGCGCCGCCTCGAAGCGCATCGGGTCGCCGCGGCGCACGCGCAGCCCGTCGCCCTCGCGCGCGACCGACACCATCACCAGCTCGCCGCCCACGCGCGCGAAGCGCCGCGGGCCCTCGACGGTAAACTTCGGCGCGCAGCCGCCCGCAAGCGCGCAGCTCTGCACCGACGCATCACCGACCAGCGTGGCGCCGCGCGCGTCGCACACCAGTTCGAAGGGCAGGCTCCCTTGCGAGAGCGCACCGAGCGCGCGCGGCGCGCGGCCGGCCTCGATGGCGATGAGGTGCGTGCCCGGCGCGTCGACCACGGCCACGTACGCCACGCCCGGCGCGTGGCAGCTCGCGAGCAGCGCCGCCGTGCTACGCAGCGGCACCACCGGCGTCGCCGCGCCGAGGGGAGCGCCCTCGTCGGGGACGCGCCGCGCGTCGAGCGAGAGCGCCCCTTCGCCCGCCACGCCGAGCCACCAGCGCTCGGGGCCCGCGGCCACGATCACGCTCTCGCGCCGCGCGGGCATCGCGAGGGGCTCGCGCGAGCACACCCCGCCGCGGACGCAGCGCGCGAGGCTCGAGGCGCCCGCGTCTTCGACGACGGACACGAGGCGCGAGCCCACCACGCGCGCGGGCAGGCTCGACCCGATGCCCCAGGGCAATGAAAACAGCGGCTGCGCGAGCGCGTCGACGGAGGCGAACGCCGTCGTGCCGCTCGCCGACTCGACGAGGGTGATGGCCTCGGGGTCGTCGTTGGCGACGAGGTACTGCGGCGCGCCCTCGCGCGCGAAGCGCTTGCAGCGCCACGCGCCGCCGCGGTCGCGGGAGCGGCAGAACACGCGCTCGCGCGTGGGCTCGATGAAGAGGGCCGCGAGCGTTCCGCCCGCGTAGTTGTACCCCGCGACGCTCGCGCCCGCGGCGACCGACACGGGGATCATGTCGCCCGCCACCGGAGGCAATGGCGACGGAGCGCCCGCCGCGTGCGCGCGCCCGAGGGGCTGCCGGTACGCCGTGGCCACCACGCCGAGCTCGACGCGCAACGCCCGCAGCGCGGCGGCGAGCTCGCCGAGCTGCGCGTCGCCGCGCCCCTCACGAAAGGCCTGTACAGAAGCCGTGAGCGACGGAGCGGCGAGCGCCGATGCGAGCCCGTCGGCGCGCCGCGCGAGGGCCGCGAGGGGCGCGCTCTCGCGGGCGAGGTCGACGAGCGCGCGCGACTGCGACGCGCACGGCCGCGGCCACGCGGGGGCTGTGTCGGGCGCGAGGGCGATGCGACGGAGGCGCGCGGTGAGCGACGGCACGTCACGGGGCGCGGCCTCGCCGGCGACGCAGGCTTCGAAGCGCGTGGCGAGCGTGAGGGCGCGCAGGGCCGCGGCGCGGTTGCGCTGGTCGCGCCGGCGCCCGGCGTAGAGCCACCCCGACGCCACGAGGGCCGCGACGGCCACCAGCAGGAACAGACGCGATCGCATCGGATGGCTTTATAGTAGAGTTCGCGCGTGTTCGCGCGGCCCACCTTCGTGCTCGTGCTCTCTCTCGCCTGCGCGTGCGCGGGCACGCAGCGCCCGCGGAGCGCGGGGGCCTACCGGTTTCAATGCGACCCCGTCGACGCGCGCGTGATCGTCGACGAAGACGACATGGGCCCTTGCGCGGTGTGGTCGTCGCGGTGGATGGGCCTCCCCGCGGGGCCCCACCGCGTGCGCATCGCGCGCGACGGTTGGCTCCCGCAGGAGTCCGACGTGACGCCCAACGGGACGCGCGTCACGATCACCGCGCGCCTGCGCCGCGTGCCCGACTAGCGCGCGGCGCGGCGCGTGCTGTCAGGGGCGCTGGCCGCCGGCGATCCACGCCTCGAGGACGCGGTGCTCAGCCTCGGTGAGGCAGCGGGGGTTCGCGGCGTCCATCGCGGGGTTGCCGGTGCACATGCGGTTGCGCGGCATCGACCCGGAGCGAATGCGCACGAGGCTCGCTGCGCCGATCGTCATTCCGGGAACGCTGGTGCTCGGGCGCTGCGAGTCTGCGTACGCGGCACCCACGTTGTGGCCGCCGGAGCCGCCCGTTGTATGACACGACGCGCACTTGGCCATGAAGATCGGGAGCACCGCGCTCGCGAACGACGGGGCGCCGCCCGCATCGGCGCCGCCCGCATCGGCGCTGCCTGCATCGGCGCTGCCTGCATCGGCGCTGCCCGCATCGGCGCTGCCCGCATCGGCGCTGCCCGCATCGGCGCTGCCCGCATCGGCGCTGCCCGCATCGG
>CAISKJ010000916.1 GCA_903885885.1 uncultured delta proteobacterium | reverse complement strand
CGTTTTCGATCTCCGCGTTGCCGTGGGTTTGCAACCCGCGGCAACCAGCGAGTACCAAGAACATCTTGAAATCACGACGATTTAGATGCGCTCGCCCTATCAAGCGTCGTGAACGCCTTCGTGTTTCGCCCGCCGCCGCAACCTGACGCTTCCGCTCGTTCTGAGCGCGACCGCGTAAGGTTTCGCCCGCTCGCGGGACTGATGGAGAATCGATGGATGACGTCGTTCTCCCCCCCTCCGCGACGCTGCCGGGCGTGACCGACGCCGAGCGCGCGCGGACCTTCACCGACTGGATGCGCGCCCACGGTCCGGCGCTGCGCCGCGTCGCTTCGAGCTACGCCCACGCCCCGGCCGAGCAAGAAGACCTGCTGCAACAGATCGCCCTCGCGCTCTGGCAGGCGCTCCCCGGGTTTCGCGGCGAGTGCAGCGCGCGCACCTTCGTGTACCGCGTGGCGCACAACCAGGGCGCGCACTTCGCAACGCGCGAGCGCCTGCGTCGGCCGCACGCCGACGGAGACATCGCCCTCGACGCACTCGCCGACGAGCGTCCCGACCCCGAGCGCGCCCTCGACGCGCGCAGGCGACAGGGGAGGCTCTTCGAGGCGATCCGCGCGCTGCCGGTGTCGCATCGGCAGGTGATCACCCTCGCGCTCGAAGACCTCCCCCACGACGAGATCGCCGCCGTGCTCGGGATCAGCGTGAACAGCGTGAATGTTCGCCTCAGCCGCGCCCGCGCCGCGCTGCGCGCCCAGATGGGAGCACTGCCGTGAGCCGTGACGACGAGTGGGCCGCCTGGGCCCGGGACTTTCAAGACAGCGGCGACAGCGCCCCCGCGCCCGAAGAGATGCTCTCTGCGGCGCGGCGTGCGACCCGACGGCAGTGGTTCGGCTACGCGTTAGAGCTGCTCGCCTCGGTGGGGCTCGTGGCCTTCTACGTGGTGATGATGCGGCGGCAGCGGGCGACGTGGTTCGTCGCGATGGCCTCGGCCAACTTCGTCTTCGCCGCGCTCTGGATGGGCTACCTCACCCATGTGCGACGGGGCACGTGGTCCGCCGCGGGGAGCGACGTGCGGACCTTCGCGGCGCTGACCCGCGCGCGCCGCGTCGCCGACCTGCGCTGGCTGCGCTTCGCGCGCGTCACCACCGCGGTCGTGCTGCTCTTCGTCGCGGGGTGGATGCCCTTCGTGCTGCGCGCGCGGTGGGCGCTCTACAGCGCGGAGCCCTGGCGGGCCGTGGTGGGCTTCGGCGGCGCGGCGCTCATCGGGATCGCCGTGCTCGTCGCGCAGACCCGCAAGCTGGAGCGCGCGGAGCGCGACCTCGCGCGGCTCGACGACCCCGACGTAGCGGGATGATGGCACCGGTGGAGGGACTTTCGTTGGTACAGCCGAGCGAGAGGAGCCATACGGCCTCTTTGGTTGATGAGTGATCCAACGCCCCGGGTTGCCGACGCCCTGTGCGTCTCAGCGGGCGAGACTCCTCGCGTAACAGATGTTCTATCCACGCTCGCGGTACGGCTCCCCCTTCGCTGTCGTGGTCAGATCGAGAGCGCCGCGTTGCGAGGCGTGCGCGACGCCGTGCTGCGCCTCGTGCCCACGTCGATGAGCCGTCGCGCCATCGAGCGCGCGATGCGCTTCTCGCCGGTCTGAGCGCGGCGAGAGGTCAGAGGGCCGCGGCGAGCCCGACGCGTCGGCGGCAGCGCGCGCAGAGGTGCCCCGAGGTGCGGTCGACGGTGAGCACCGAGCCGCGCGCGTCGGTCATGAGGCACGCGGTGTCGGGGCAATGCGGGAGGCCCAGCGTGTGGCCGACCTCGTGGATGCAGGTGGCAGCAGACCGACGCCGTGCTGGCCAACGTGCAGCGCCTCACCGAGCCCCTGCGCAGCTACGCGGTCGCCGTGTTCGCCGACACGCCGCTGGCCGCTGGCATCGTGGTGATGCTGCGCGAGCTCGGCGTCGACGTGCCGCTGGTGGGCCTGCGCGACCAGGGCGGCTGCTTGGGCGGCGAGGCCGGGTTCCGCGCGGCGCTGGCGCGGGCGGGCATCGAGGACACGGGCGGCATGGTCATCATGCAGGATCCGTCGCTGCGCCGGTCGCGCGAGGCCATCCTGCGGCTGATCGAAGAGCTGCCGCTCGGCGTGATCGGCTCCACCCACGAGTCGACATGCTGCGCCACCTGCCGCGCACCACGGCGCTGCTCGCCGACGTGCCGCTGATCGAGGCCGGGTTTCCGTCCGACGAGTACCACGCGGTCTACAGCATCCCGTCGTTCGGCTTTCTGGGCGCTGCCGCCTGGGCGCACCGCCTGCTCGACGCGTTCCAGCAGCCGCGAATTGGGATGGGGGCGGCGCGGTTGTAGGGGCTGTTGGGTAGGGGCAGCGCTACTTCGGCTCGAACGCGACCTCGGCGACCATGATTTCGGCTTCCGGGGCCTTCGGCTTGAACTCGAACGTCGCCTGGATGGGGCCGTCCGCGAGCCCGGTGAACCTCCACCGACGGATCTTGTTGACTGCACACGCTACCAGGCTCTCGTCGAGGTGGGAGATCGGAAGAGCACACG
>CAISKJ010000915.1 GCA_903885885.1 uncultured delta proteobacterium | reverse complement strand
GTGCACGGCGGGCTTCGGCGACTGCGACGGCCTCGCCACGTCGGGCTGCGAGACCGACGTCACGAGCAGCCTCGCCAACTGCGGCGCCTGCGGCCGCGCGTGCTCGGTGCTCAACACCTCGAACTCGTGCGTGGGCGGCGCGTGCCGCGTGCTCTCGTGCACGGGCTCCTTCGCCAACTGCGACAGCAACGACCAGAACGGCTGCGAGACCAACCTCATCGACAGCAACGCGAACTGCGGCGCCTGCGGGACGACGTGCGCGACCGGTCGCACCTGCGTCAACGGCCGCTGCTCGGTGGCCTTCGCGGGCTACGCCGTGACGAGCCCGACGGCCGCCGCGCTCCCCTGGGTCGACCTCTGCGCGCAGCCCGGCCGCGAGACGCTGCTGCCCGGCGCCGACGACGACTACACGGTGGGCTCGCTGCCCTTCCCCGTGAGCTTCTACGGCGGGCTCAACCGCGACTATCTGCTCAACGCCAACGGCTTTCTGGGCTTCGGCACGCTGTTCTTCAACCTCCGCCGCGCGAGCGACGGCATGGTGAACTTTCCCACCATCGGCTCGCTCGCGAGTTGGGGCTCGCTGCCCACGAACACGGCGCCCTTCCCCGGCGCGTACGTGCTCGGCATCGACCTGGTGCTCGGCTCCACGGGCGTCTGCGTGGCCACCGTCGGCGCCGCGGGGAGCCGCACGTGGGGCGCCGAGTGGATCAACGCCAGCTCCTATCGTATGGGCGGCACCAACTACACCTTCGAACTGCTCGCCTACGAGGCGAACCAGAACATCGACATGCTCTACAACGCGATCACGCCGCCGGTGGGCATCCCCCTCACGGCGCCCGACCCCGTGACCGTGGGCATTCAAGACCACCGCTCGATCGGCGCCCTCCGCGCCAACGCGTACGCGGGCTCGATCGGCGCGGGCACGCGCATCCGCTACACGCCGCTCTGACCGCGGCGCGCTCCGTCTCACCCACAACCCAAAGCCCATCGCCCCGCTGCCGCGGAATGAAATTCCACGGCAGCTCGGACGGTGATCGATCCGACGGAAGTCCGCAGCGGACTCGCAATCGGGAGCCCGCGGCGGGCTTCGGATGTGAAGTCTGTGCCTTCAGGCTGCCGTGGAATTTCGTTCCGCGGCAGCGCTCGACGGCAGGTACGTTTGCAGGCGGAGCGGGGTGCGGCGGGTCAGCGCGCGCGGCCGTGGGCCACGTACATCTGCGGGCGGCCCGTGCGCGTGTCGCTCCAGGTGGCCCAGAGCTCGCCCTGCGGCGAGAGCGTGAGGCCGAGGTAGTCGCCGTGCCACGCCATGGGGTCGCGCCCCGTGGTGAAGGTGAAGCGCGTGTCGCTGACGGCCTCGTTGGCGCCGCAGGGCATCGCCGGGTCGGCGGGGCAGCGCGCGTAGGCCACGGCGCCGTCGCCGAAGCGGTTCTCGAGCCAGATGGCGTGCACGGCGTGGGTCGTGGTGTCGACCACCATCGCGGGGAAGGCGTGCGTCGCGCACGAGTCGGGCTCGTCGTTGACCTTGCGGTACTGCCACGAGTTGCCGGCGTCGGTGCTGGTGGCCAGAATGAGATCCCACGCGGCCGTCGCGTTGCCCGAGGGGAAGAGCACGTGGATGCGGTCGCCGTCGATGGCCACCGGGGGCTGCACGTACACGGGCGAGTCGCTCGGGCGCGACACGACGCGCAGCGTCTCTTGCGTGCGAAACCCGTCGGCCGAGCGGCGGAAGAAGATGCGGTTGTCGGTGGAGCCGAAGCGCACAGCACCATCGGCGCCCGCGGCCATGCCCACGGGGAGCGCAACCCACGCCGCGGCGACCTCGCCGGGGCGGCCCACCGCGAACTGCACGAGGTTGGGCGCCGTGGGCGTGCCCGCGGCGTAGCGGCCGATGGTGGCGGGCGTCGACCACGTGGTGCCGCCGTCATCGGAGCGCTGCACCGTGAGGTTGGCGGCCATGCTCGTCTGCAGGAGGTAGCCGATGTAGATCGACTCGGTGCCTGCGGTGACGCCGGGGCCGCTGATGATCCACGGCTTGTCGCAGATGCCGCCCTGGTTGCACGCGTTGGTGGGCTCGACGGCGCGCGGCGTGGCCCACGTGCGGCCGTTGTCGGTGCTCTCGGTGATGCGCACCGAGGAGCCCTGCACCTGGCCGAGGTTGCTGCGGCGCAGGCCGATGTACGTCATGCGCAGGGCGCCGTTGCTGGGCGCGAAATCGAGCACCGGGTCGCTCGCGCTGCCGAGGGGATCGGAGACGCTGCCCCACTCCCACGAGGTGCCGCCGTTGGTGCTGAACGACACGCCCATGATGGAGGTGCCACGGCCGCCGAGGCCGATGTACGAGCTCGCGACGTTGCCGTTGGTGGGGTGAATCGCGATGTTGCCCTCGGCCGCGAGGATCGCGTCCTGGCGGCCCGCCGAGACGGCCGCGTTGGCGCCGGTGAACACGCGCCGCGGGAGGGCGGCGATCATGTGGGGCCCCGCCGCGGTGGTGAAGCACGCCGAGCCGTCGGCGCGCGCCCCGACGGGGGCGTCGTTGACGGAGCACACGCGCTGCCCCGCGGTGGAGCCCACGGCGCACACGTACCCGTCGCCG
>CAISKJ010000914.1 GCA_903885885.1 uncultured delta proteobacterium | reverse complement strand
GGCCGAGGTGAGGGCGGTCGTCGCCGAGCAGGTAGTCGAGCCCGAGCACACGCGCATCACGGGGTCGCCGGTGCACGTGCCCAGCGTCGAGGAGCAGAGCGTTGCGGTGCCGACGGCGTTGTTGCAGCCCACCGTGTACGAGCGCCCCGGAGTGCACGAGAAGGTGCTACCGCGGCGCCAGCCGCACTCGCGCGAAGTGCCGCTGTAGGTGCCCGTGCAGGCGACGGTGGGATCGGCCGTGGTGCCGCCGCAGCTCGCCGTCGAGCGCACCCAGGTGCCCGCGGCCGCAGAGCAACCGGTTACCGTCGACGAGGGCCCCGTCGAGGTGCCGGTCACGCACTGCGCGGCGTTGCTGCACCACCCGCAGCCAGAGCCTGCGAGGAGCGCGCACGTCGAGCAGGTGATGCCCGCGGTCGAGCAGGGATCGGCCGGGCAGGCGCCACAGTCGGTGGGGCACGAGGTGCAGGTCTCGGTGGTGTTGCAGGTGCCGTCGCCGCACCGCGCCGGGCAGGCGCCGCAGTCGCTCGGGCAGGAGGTGCAGGTCTCCGCGCGCGAGGCCGTACACATGCCATCGCCGCAGAAGAGCTCCACCGGGACATCGGGCGGGGGAGGGCAATCGCCGCAATCACGGGCGCAGGTGGTGCAGCTCTCTTCGCCATTGCAGATGCGGTCGCCGCAGGTCGGGCCCACATCCGTCGGCCCAGGCACGTCGGGCGTCACGGCGCCGTCGGGGCTCACAGGCACGTCGGGCGTCACGGTACCGTCGGGGCTCACAGGCACGTCGTCGGTCACGGAAACGTCGGGAAGAACCGCGCCGTCTGCCGGTGCGACCCCGGTATCCTTGGTGCCGCTGTCCGAGTCCGAGGGGCCCGAGTATCCGCTGCCGCCCTTCGCGGAGCACGCAGCCAGCGAGAGCACGCTCGCGAGACTCATCCATCGCAAGATACGCATATCGAAAATGGCGATCCTTTCTAGGCACCAGGCGACTTTTGCGCGTCAACCGCCGCCGATGGACCACCCCTATCGCGCCTGCATGGATTGTCAAAACCCTCACAGTCAGAAAATGTCACTCGACGGGCGCCCCGGCACGGCGAGCGACGCCAAACGCCAGCCATGCCACGCGTACTCACCGACAAAAACCACTCTGTATAGGTGCCGCATCAACCGCCGGGCAAGATCTTGTCGCCGAGGGTGAGCGACGCTTGATCTGCCGCACGCGCTGCGCATCCAAACTAGAAGGAACCTTGTCGATTCCTAACTTGTTCCCCCGCAAGACCTGATAGCTTCCGCCGCCGTCGGCGCTGCCGTTTGGGGGTCTCCCCCCGGCGAAGCTCAAAACCTCTAGAACCATGGGGTTTCGAGTTGCGAAGCACGACGTAAAACGCGTAGGGACTTGACAGTATCTCCGCGAAATGGTGCTAGCGGCGCTCGCTTCGCCCGAAATCACGGGCGGCCGTCGGGCGCACAACCATCGGCCCGCAGACCGTAGACGAACACGTCATGCAGATCTTCCCACGCTCACTCAATCGTCTGCCGGCGATCGTCGCGATCGGGGTTGCCCTCGCCGGGGGCCTCGTGACGTCGCTCGTCTGGTACTACTTCACCCCAAAGCACACGCACGTCGGGTACGAGCCCCGTCAGCCCGTGCCGTACAGCCACTGGCTGCACGCCGGTCAGATGGGGATGGACTGTCGGTACTGCCACTCGAACATCGAGCGGGCAGCACACGCGCAGATCCCGCCCACGCAGACCTGCATGAACTGCCACTCACTCGTGCGCACTGACTCCGCCCGTCTCGCCCCCGTGCGCGAGAGCTGGGAGACCGGTCGCGCCATCGAGTGGGTGAAGGTGCATCGCCTGCCGGATCACGCGTACTTCGATCACAGCGTGCACCTCTCGGCCGGCGTCGGCTGCGTCACCTGCCACGGACGCATCGACCGGATGGAAGTCGTCCGTCAGGACCAGCCCCTCAGCATGGGGTGGTGCCTCGACTGTCACCGCAATCCGGGGCCGAACATCCGCCCGATCGATCAGATCACCAACATGGATCCGAGCCTCAGTGGTACGGCGCAGCCGCCGCGCCCGCTCGCCCCCCCGCAGACCTGCTCAGGGTGTCACCGATGAGCCGCCGTTCTCCCTACGAATTCGAGGGCCCCGCTCCCGACGCACCGGTGTGGTGGACGAGCCTCGACGACTACGCAACGCAGCAAGACACTTCTCCTTCGGCGCGAGCCGACCTCGCCGCGGAGATGCCTGAGGGGGCGTGGGATTTCTCCGACCCCATGAGCCGTCGTGGCTTCATGACCCTCATGGGCGCCGCCGTCTCCCTCGCAACCCTGCAAGGATGCCGACGCCCCGTCGACAAGATCCTCCCGTACGCGCGCACACCGGAAGATGTGACGGTCAACGTCACGAGCTTCTACGCGACGGTGATCGACCGACGCGGCGACGCCGTAGGCCTGCTCGTCGAGAGCCATGAGGGGCGCCCCACGAAGATCGAGGGCAACCCCGATCACACGGGCTCCCACGGAAAGACCGATCTGCTGGCGCAGGCCTCAGTACTCGACCTGTACGATCCCGATCGTTCTCGGCAGCCTACGCTGCAGGGCGCGACGAAGACGTATGCGGAATTCGAGAGCGCTCTGCGAGAGTCGCTCGCGGCCCACGCGAGCAACGGGGGCACTGGCCTTCACGTGCTCGTCCAGCCTTCGATCTCGCCCACGTTCGTGCGCGTCCGCGAAGCGGTCAAGACGCGCTTCCCCAACGCGCGCTTTCACACCTGGGAGGCGGCCAGCGCTTCGAACGGGCGGGCCGGCGCGAAGCTCGCTTTCGGTCAGGCCGTGGCGCCTGTCGTCGACTTCGCCCGCGCGAGGGTAACGGTCTCGATCGACAGCGATTTCTTGCAGACCGACACGGGTGTGGTGCGCAACACACGCTCGTGGGCCGAGGGGCGCCGCGTGCGGTCGCCGGCAGATGAGCCCTCGCGTCTCTACGTCGTCGAGTCGAACTACAGCAATACGGGTGGCAACGCCGATCACCGCCTCCGCCTCCCGTCGCGCGACATCGAGGGCTATCTCAAGGCGCTCGCCGCGAGGCTCGTGTCCGAGCATCACATTGAGCTCGGCGACGTCGCCGGCGCTGTTAGCGGAGCGCAGGCCCCGGCGGGTGTCGATGCGAAGTGGATCAACGCTGTTGCCGCTGACCTCGCAGCTCACCGCGGAGCCTCTGCGCTCGTGGCGGGGAGCCGTCAGCCGGCGCCGGTGCATGCGCTCGTGCACGCACTCAACCAGGGCCTCGGCAACGCCGGGCAAACGGTCAAGTACGCGCCGGTCGCCGATGCGAACGAGGGTGACGACCACGCTGCTGAGGTGAAGGCTCTCGCCGACGCGCTCAACGCGAACCAGGTCCAGACGTTGCTCATTCTGGGTGGCAACCCCGTGTATGACGCACCGGGCGGTCGCGCGCTCGCCGACAAGATCGCTGCGGTGGCATTCAGCGCGCACCTCTCGATGCATGCCGACGAGACGAGCGAAAAGTGCAAATGGCACGTGCCGCGCGCACACTGGCTCGAAACGTGGGGCGATGCGCAATCGCTCGACGGCGTAGTGGCGATCCAGCAACCTCTGATTCAGCCCCTCTTCTCAGGGCGCAGCGACATCGAGGTTCTGGGGTTGCTCGCGGACGCTCCCTCGTACCGAGGGTACGAACTCGTTCGTGAGACCTTCCGCTCGCAGAACGCGGGCAACGGCTTCGAACGCGCCTGGCGTAGGGCCCTTAACGTTGGCATCGCGGCGCAAGCTGCGACGCCGGTGAGCCCCGGTCTTCGCGGGGCCGAGATCGTCCGTGCCCTGTCCGGCCGCGCTGCGGGCGCGCCCCTCTCGAAGAGCAACCTCGAGGTGGTCTTCGCCGTCGACGCGAAGATGTACGACGGTCGGCACGCGAACAACTCGTGGCTGCAAGAGCTTCCCGACCCGGTGACCAAGATCACATGGGACAACGCGGCGATGTTCTCGCCGAAGACGGCGGAAGAACTCGGCATCCGCGGCGGAGACATGGTGCGCATCTCGAAGGGCAACCGCTCGCTCGAGATCGCGGCGTGGGTGCTCCCGGGGCACGCTGACAACTCCGTCACGCTCCCGCTCGGGTGGGGTCGTACGAAGGCCGGTCGTGTGGGCAACGGTCACGGGTTTGACGTGAACCCGCTGCGCACCGTCGAGTCGCCCTGGTTCGAGGACGGCTTCACGGTCACTTCGACGGGCACGCGGTACCCGATCTCGCAGACGCAGGACCATCATCGGATGGAAGGGCGCCCGATCGCGATTGAGACCACCGTGGCTCAGTACCGCGAGCAGCCCAACTTCGCCGAGCGCATGTCACCCACGCCCCGCACGCTCCCCCTCTGGCGCGCTCCGAACGCGTATGAGGGCCACAAGTGGGGCATGACGATCGACCTGAACTCCTGCACGGGTTGCAACGCCTGTGTGGTGGCCTGCCAGTCGGAGAACAACATCCCCGTCGTCGGCAAGGAGCAGGTCGCGCGTGGCCGCGAGATGCACTGGCTCCGTGTCGATCGCTACTTCGTGAGCCCGCGCGGTCAGGGTGACTCTGACGAGCGCGCAACGAGCGATCCCGCGATGGCGGTGCAGCCCCTCGGGTGCGTCCACTGCGAGAATGCACCGTGCGAGAACGTCTGCCCGGTGGCAGCAACGGTGCACAGCACCGAAGGCCTCAACGAGATGGCCTACAACCGCTGCATCGGTACGCGGTACTGCGCCAACAACTGCCCCTACAAGGTTCGCCGGTTCAACTATCTGAACTGGCACAATGACGGTGTGTGGCAGCCGCTGGATGGCGACATGCCCGAGATCGTTCGCATGGCGATGAACCCCAACGTCACGGTGCGCTTCCGCGGCGTGATGGAGAAGTGCACCTACTGCGTGCAGCGTATCCAGGGGCGGAAGATCGAAGCGAAGCGCGAGAACCGCGAACTGCGTGATGGTGAGATCACCACGGCGTGCGCCCAGGCGTGCCCCGCGGATGCGATCACGTTTGGTGACTTGAACCTCCGCGGGAGCCGGGTTAGCGAACTCGCCCGCACCGACCGGCGGTACAAACTCCTCGGTGAGATCGGTACGCAGCCTCGTACGACGTACCTCGCCAGGATCCGCAATCCGAATCCGGAGATGCAGGGATGAGCAACGACGGGCCCATTCAGGACATCGGCGAGAAGCATCTCGTCGTCCCGGGGACGACCTTCCGGAAGATTACCGAGGCCGTTAGCCGCGTCACCGAAAATCCCGCTCCCCGCGGGTGGTGGATCATGTTCCTCGCGGCGGTGAGCTTCACCGGCGTGCTCGGTCTCGCGATCGGCTATCTTTTCTTCCGCGGCGTCGGCGTATGGGGCAACAACAGCCCTGTCGGTTGGGCGTGGGACATCACCAACTTCGTGTGGTGGGTCGGTATCGGCCACGCGGGCACCCTGATCTCCGCCGTGCTCTTCCTCTTCAGACAGAAGTGGCGCACGTCCATCAACCGCTTCGCCGAGGCGATGACCATCTTCGCGGTCATCTGTGCCTTGCTGTTCCCGGGGATCCACGTAGGCCGCGTCTGGCACGCGTACTACATGTTTCCGATCCCTAATTCGATGTCGATCTGGCCAAATTTCAAGAGCCCACTGCTCTGGGACGTTTTCGCGGTCGGCACCTACTTCACGGTCTCGACTCTGTTCTGGTTCGTGGGGCTCATCCCCGACCTCGCTACGCTCCGTGATCGATCGGTCAACAGCGTACGACGCATGGTGTACGGCTTCCTCAGCCTCGGCTGGCGCAGTTCGAACCGCCACTGGCAGAACTACGAGCGCGCTTACATGATCCTTGCGGCCCTCTCGACGCCGCTGGTTTTGTCGGTGCACTCCGTCGTGTCGTTCGACTTTGCCACTTCGGTCGAACCGGGCTGGCACACCACGATCTTTCCGCCCTACTTCGTCGCCGGCGCCATCTTCTCGGGCTTCGCGATGGTGATGACGCTTATGCTCGTCGCCCGCGTGGTCTTCAAGATGAATGACCTCGTCACGATGACCCACATCGAGCTGATGAACAAGATCATCCTCGCGACGGGCACCATCGTCGGCTACGCCTACGCGATGGAGTTCTTCATCGCCTGGTACTCCGGCAACGAGTACGAGCGATACGTCTTCCTCAACCGTGCCTTCGGCCCCTATGCATGGGCCTACTGGACGATGATCTCGTGTAACGTGATCTCGCCCCAGCTCTACTGGTTCAAGCGCCTTCGCACGAACATCCCGCTGAGCTTCGTGATCTCGATCTTCGTGAACATCGGTATGTGGTTCGAGCGCTTCGTGATCATCGTCACCTCGCTGCACCGTGACTTCATCCCGTCGTCGTGGGGCTACTTTCACCCGACGCCCACGGACATCGCGATCTACATGGGCTCGCTGGGCTTGTTCTTCACGCTGTTCCTGCTGTTCATCCGCTGGGTGCCGATGATCGCAATGGCAGAGCTCAAGTCGGTGCTGCCCGAGGCTTCCGCGCACCACCACGCGCACGAAGATCACGATCACCACCACGCGCAGCCGGCGAAGGCGGAGTGAGACTGTCATGGCTGACGTACACAACATCCCGCTGACCAGGGTCGGTCCCGAGGGCGCTTCACCGGCCCTCGTACTCGCCGAGTACGACACCCCTGCGGCATGCATGCATGCCGCAGAGAAGGTGCGCGACGCGGGCTACACACACTTCGACGTGCACACGCCCTTCCCGGTACACGGGATGGACAAGGCGATGGGTCTGAAGGATTCCCGCCTTGGATGGATCGTCGCCACCATGGCGGTCCTGGGTTTCTCGACCGCGGTAGGGCTCATCACCTGGGCGAACGTGATCTCGTACCCCTTCGTGGTGGGTGGCAAGCCGCCCTTCTCGATTCCGTCGTACGCGCCCGTTTGCTTCGAACTCACCGTGCTCTTCTCGGCCTTCGGAGCGGTCTTCGGTATGCTGGGGCTCAACAAACTCCCGCGTCACAACCACCCGATCTTCGAGAGCGATCGCTTCCGCGCGGTCACCGACGACAAATTCTTCGTGTCTGTCGAGTGCGCCGACCCCAAGTACGACGAGACGCTCACGCGGACTCTTCTCGAGTCCACGAAGCCGAACCACATCGAGATCGTCGAGGACAACGAGCCGTGAACCCGAGAGCACTCACACTGATGGCGCTCGCGATCGGCGTCGGGGCGTGCCGGGGACAACCCTCCGAGGAATCGCCCGTCGTGCTGCTTCGCAATATGCACTATCAGCAGCGCTACAACTCGCAGGCTGAGAGCGCATTCTATGGTGACAAGCGCACCATGCGGGTTCCGCCCGAGGGTACCCTGCCGCGCTTCCCGGGCGGCGCCAATGCGCGCTACGTAGACTTTACCGTCGGCCGAGACGATGGCTTCGACGACGACCGTGTGAACCTCGGCCACGAGCCCGATAGCGCCGTGTACGTCGCGACGATCCCGGACTCGGTGGGACACGATTTCGGCAGCGGCGACGCGCTCGTGACCCGTGGTCGGCAGCGCTTCAACATCTACTGTGCCCCCTGTCACGGTGCCACAGGAGATGGCCGCGGTATCGTGTGGCGCCGCTCTCAGGGCGGCGGCGTCGCCAACTCGTACCAGTACATTCAGCCGACAAACCTGCACGACGAGCGACTCAAGCATGTGCCCGACGGGCAGTTGTTTGCGACGATCTCGAACGGTATTCGCAACATGCCCGCGTACTCGTCTCAGGTGCCGGTGCGAGACCGCTGGGCCATCGTAGCGTACGTGAGGGCACTCCAGGTGTCGGGCGCGGGCAACCCCGCGGGAGGTGCGCCGTGAGCGCACAGGAACAGGACTACAGGGTCAAGGGCGGCGCGCTCGCTGGCGCGTGGAAGATCGCTCTGGGGGTTGGCGTCGCGGGTGTGGGCGCGGCTCTCGCCATGGGCGCTTCCGACCCGAAGCGCTTCGCTTACTCGTACCTCTTCGCCTTCGCGACCTTCCTCGCGCTTGCGGTTGGAGCGACGTTCTTCGTGCTCTTTCAGCATGTGACCTCGGCGGGGTGGAGCGTCGCGACGCGTCGCACGGCCGAGTTCTTCATGAGCGCCCTCCCGGTGTTCGCACTGCTCTTCGTCCCCGTGGCGCTGCACGTTGACGACCTCTACGGCGAATGGGCGAACCATGCCGACCACGGCGCCGCTCATGCCCCTGCAACCAGCGAGCACGGCGAGCACGTCGCGCCCGCCGCCCACGGTGAGCACGCGCCCGCCGCCCACGGTGAGCACGGCGCCGCTGCAACTCCTCATCGCGTCGGACACGCTGTTGAGGGAGGCCTTCTCTCACAAGAGCAGATCGAACACCTGGCCCATAGCGAGGTGATCAGCGCCAAGTCTGCGTACCTGAACAAGGGCTTCTTCTACATCCGCTCGCTGATCTACTTTGCGGCCTGGGCTTTCATCGCCCTTTCGCTCTTCCGCAACTCGACCAGCCAGGATGCCACGAAGGATAAGGAGTGGACGCGTCGCTCGCAGCGCATGGCCCCTTGGGCCATTCCGGTGCTCGCGCTTACGACCACCTTCGCGGCCTTCGACTGGTACATGTCCCTTCTGCC
>CAISKJ010000913.1 GCA_903885885.1 uncultured delta proteobacterium | reverse complement strand
GCACGTCGTCGAAGGTGAGGGCCTCACGGAGTCGTTCTTCGATCATTGCGTTCCTCATGACACGGGTGGGCGCGCAAGGGGTTGCGCAGGGGGCGTTGTGACCACCGTGCGGGGGTGAAAAACACTACGCGAAGACTCGCAACGCGGTCGCATTTCGTGCCATAGTCGCGACGCCCTGGTTACAAGGGCATCGGCGAGGCGGAGATCCATGCGAGCCAACAACTTTCTTCGGGTGATGCTGTTCGGGGCCCTTCTGGCGGGCTGTGGCGACTCGGTCGGCGGCAACGGCACCTTCACCCCCGACGACGTCGCGGAAGACGTCGACGACGCCGCGGTGGCCAACGACGTCGTCGAAGACTTCGGCACGGGCCCCTCGTTCGACGTTCCCGTCGACATCAGCACGCAGCCCGACGTGCCCGCCACGATCGACCGCCCGACGACCACCGACGCCCCCATCGGCGTCGACCGCGTCACGCCCGTCGACGCCCCGCGCCCGCCCGACGCCTCGATGCCGGGCATGTGCCCCTCGTCGTGCTCGAGCGATGGCCAGTGCGGCGGCTGTGCGACGCCCGGCGACCCCGGCAACTACTGCTGCATCTCGGGCCTCTGCCTGTACATGACGGGCGCCTGCGCGGCTCCCGTGCCCGACGGCGGCGCCGGTGACGGCGGCGGCGGTGACGGTGGCGGCGACGGCGGCCTCGACGACGCGGCCGGCGGTGGCGACGCTGCCGGTGGCGCCGACGCGGCCACCGACTGAGCGCACCCTCCGCGCGATCCAGCGCGCACGCCTTCGCAGCCGCTCACCTTCCCTCGCAGCACGCACAAGCCCCCCTCCCGATGCCTCCCCGTGTCGACGCGTACCTCCGCCGCGCCGCCGCCCTCGCCCTCGTCGCGCTGTGGGTGACGTTCGCGTGGCCGGAGCTCCGCGCGAGCGCGGGTGACCGCACGACGGCCCTCGCCCTCGCCGCGGCCGTCGCGGCGGCGCTCTTCGCGGGCCTCGTGGCCCCGGTGGGGCGCGCGCTGCGCGCGCTGGTGCTCCTCGGGTCCGAGCGGGTGTTCGTGGGCCTCTGCGCGGCGGTGAGCGCGGCCATCACCGCGTGGGTCCACCGGGTGCCGATGCACGGCCAGGTGGTGTCGGGCGACGCGGTCATGTACGTGGCGCAGGCCCGCGCGCTGTCGCACTTCGAACTGGGCTACCCCATCACGGCGCCGCGCCTCGCCCACGCGGCCAAGTTCTTCTTCGAGGGCCTCGACGGGCGCATGCACGGCGTCTTCGTGCCGGGCTATCCGCTGTTTCTCGCGCCCTTCGTCCGGTGGGACCTCTTTCTCGCCGCGGGCCTCTTCACCTCGGTGCTCCTCACGCTGTCGCACGCCGCATTGGCGCGCACGGCGCTGCGCGACCCCTTCACGGCGCGCCTGTCGCTCCTCCTGGTGATCCCCTCGTACGCCCGCGCGCTCGAGACGGCCGACCTGCTCTCGCACGCCTTTACGGGCGCCCTCGCGGCCTTCGCCGTGGCCCTCGCCCTGCGCATGCGCGAGCGCGCCTCCGTGGGCCTCGCGGCGGCGCTGGGGCTGTGCGGGGGCTGGGTCTTCGGCGCGCGCATGCTCGACGGCTTCGTGCTCGGCGCGGTGGTGGCCGTGGCGCTCGTGGGGCCCCTCGTGCGCCGCGTGGTGACCGCGCGCATGGTGGCCGTGGCGCTCGTGTGCGCGATGCCCTTCGCGGGCCTTGTTGCGGCGCAGCAGAAGGCCGCGACGGGCTCGTACCGTCGTCCTACGCCGGTGGAGTACGCCGATCGCAGCGACTGGCCGCGCGGGTGCTTGCGCCTCGGCTTCGGCCGCGAGATCGGCTGCGCGGTCGAGCACCCGGGCGAGCGGGCCTCCTTCGGCGCCGACGGGTACAGCCCCGGCGACGCGCTGCGGCTCATTCGCGAGCGCGTGGGCCTCCACGGCGCCGAGCTGTTCGGCGTGGCGGCGCTCACCGTCGGGGGCCTGGTGGCGGTGCTCGTGGCGCCGGGCTTCGAGATGCTCGTGGTGGCGCTCTTCCCCGTGGCGCTCGCGCTCGCGTACGGGCTCTTCTACTACGGCAACGGGATCATCCACGGGGCGCGGCACATGTTTCCCGCGGCGCCCTTCAACGCGGTGCTGGTCGCGGGCGCGCTGGTGCAGCTCGCGCGGAGCCGCGAGGGCGCTTCGTCGCGGTGGCGGCGCGAGGCGCTCGACGGGGCCGCGCTCCTCGCGGCGGCGGCCCTCGCGCTGGTGGCGCACGCGCCCCGATGGCGCGCGGGCGTGGCGGTGACGAACCAGTATCAGTCGGTGCGCGTCGACCTGCGCAAGCTGCTGAACGATCAGCACATCGAGCGGGGCCTGGTGATCGTTCCCGACATTCACTCGTACCTGGTGGCGCTCGACCCGTGGCGCGACGCGGGGCGCATCGTGATGGTGCACGACGACCGCACCGGCGAGGTCGACGCGCGGCGCGCGCACCCGGAGCTCCCCGTGTGGCTGGTGCTGCGCGACGGGCGGGCGCTGCCCGCGCGCATCCCGGCGCCAGCGCCCGGGGTGAACCTCGAGTTCGAGCGCGCGTGGCCGTCGTTTCAGCGCCCCACGGGCCTCGGCGCGGGCATCACGCACACGATGGAGTGCTGCCGCATCGCCACGAGCGGCAACCGCGCGCTGGCGCTCTTCGAAGCGCACCCGGGCGACACGCTCGACGTGCCCTTCGACGTGGCCACCACGAGCACGTACACCCTGCGCCTCGACGGGGTGACCTCGCCCGACGCGGGGCGCTACGACATTCTCATCGACGGCGACCGGGTGCTTACGTGGGAGGGCTACGCGCCCGATCGGCACTTCGCGCGGGGCGAGCCCAGCGCG
>CAISKJ010000912.1 GCA_903885885.1 uncultured delta proteobacterium | reverse complement strand
GCCAGCGACGTTCCGACCTCATCGCCAACGGCACCACGCTGCGCGACGAAGACGCCGACCTCGTCTCGGCCGACGGCACCCGCGTGCCCGTGTCGTGCGTGCTCAGCCCCGTCGTCGAGCGCGGCGTGCTCGCGGGCGCCGTGTTCGTGTTCCGCGACATCACCGAGCGCAAGCGCGCCGAGGCCGAGCTGCTGCGCGCGCGGCGCGAGGCCGAGGCCGCCAGCGTGGCCAAGAGCGAGTTCCTCGCCAACATGAGCCACGAGATTCGCACGCCCATGAACGGCGTACTCGGGATGACCGAGCTCGCGCTCTACACCGACCTCACGCGCGTGCAGCGCGAGTACATGCTCACCGTGCAGGCCTCGGCGCGGTCGCTCCTGGGCATCATCAACGACATTCTCGACTTCTCGAAGATCGAGGCCGGCCACCTCACCCTCGAAGAGAACGAATTCGCCCTCCGCGAGTGCGTGGGCAACACGCTCAAGGTGCTCGCGGTGAAGGCCCACGAGAAGGGCATCGAGTTCGCCGCCGACATCGCCCAAGACGTGCCCGACTCGCTCTCGGGCGACTCGCTGCGCCTCCAGCAGATTCTCATCAACCTCCTCGGCAACGCGGTGCGCTTCACCGAGCGCGGCGAGGTGGTGCTCCGCGTGAGCGCCGAGGTCCAGGGCGACGAGGTGATGCTCCACGTGGCCGTGGCCGACACGGGCATCGGCATCCCGAAAGACCGCCAGGCGAAGGTGTTCGACGCCTTCGTGCAGGCCGACAACACCCACACGCGCAAGTACGGCGGCACGGGCCTCGGGCTGAGCATCGTGTCGCGCCTCGTGAAGATGATGGACGGCCGCGTGTGGCTCGAGAGCGAGGTGGGCGTCGGCAGCACGTTCCACTTCACCGCGCGCTTCCGCCGCGCGTCGCTGCGTCGCTCGCGGCTGCGCGAGGGCGACGCCAAGATCCGCGGGCTCAAGGCCCTCATCGTGGACGACCACCCCACCAACCGGCGCATCCTCAACACCGCGCTCACCTCGTGGGAGATGGAGCCGCACGAGGCCGCGAGCGGCCCGTCGGCCCTCGCCACGCTCCTGCAGGCCGCGGGCGCGGGGGCGCCCTTCCGCCTCGTGCTCCTCGACGTGATGATGCCCGACGTCGACGGCTTCATGGTGGCCGAAGAGATCGGGCGCAACCCCGCGCTCGAGGGCACCAAGGTGATCATGCTCTCGTCGATGGACGTGAGCGGTGAGGTGTCGCGCCTCGCCAGCGCGGGCGTGGCGGGCTACCTGGTCAAGCCCATCGCGCTGTCGTCGCTGCTCGACGCCATCGTGGCGCACATGGGCGGCGGGGCCGCGTACGCGCGCCCCAACGCGCAGGCGCCGGTGACGGTGACGCGCGCCCGCAAGGTGCTCCTCGTCGACGACAACGCCATCAACCGCCGCGTGGCGAACGGGCACCTGGTCGCGCGCGGCCACGAGGTGATCGAGGCGGTCGACGGTGTGACGGCCCTCGAGGCCCTCGAGCGCGAGCGCTTCGACGTGGTGCTCATGGACGTGCAGATGCCCAACATGGACGGCTTCGAAGCCACGCGGCGCGTGCGCGAGGCCGAGAAGGGCACGCGCAAGCACCAGCGCATCGTGGCGATGACGGCGCATGCCATGGCGGGCGACCGCGAGCGCTGCCTCGCCGCGGGCATGGACGCGTACGTGTCCAAGCCCATCGCGCGCTCCGAGCTCTACGCCGCCGTCGAGTGGGACGAGGTCACCGTCGAGGCGTCGCCCTCGCTGGCCACCCTGGCGAAGGGCCTCCCCGCGCTGGCGGCCCTCGCGCCGGAGCCCGCCAACGCGACGGCCATCCCGGCCGCGACGCGGGCCGCCACGGCGCGGCCGGCGCTCGTTGCGCCAGCCGCGCTGGCCTTCGACCCGGGCGCGCTCCTCGCGCGCTTCGGCGGCGACGAGGACCTCATGCGCGAGGTCATCGAGATGTTCATCGGCGACGCGCAGAACATGCTGGACGCGGTTCGCAAGGCGTCGTCGCAGGGCGACGCGAAGAAGATCGAGTGCAGCGCCCACACGCTCAAGGGGTGCCTCGGGGAGCTGTGCGCGACCACCGCGCAGGGCCT
>CAISKJ010000911.1 GCA_903885885.1 uncultured delta proteobacterium | reverse complement strand
TGCCCGCGCTGCCTCGGCGCGACGCTCGCGGAGATGCCCTACGCGCTCGGGAGCGCGGTGCGGGTCGCGACGTGTCCGATGTGCCAGGGCGTGCTCTCGTCGCTCGCCGACCTGCGCCCGATGCGCGAGCTCGCGGCGGCGTCGCGCGCGGGCCACGCCGCGGCGGCCCCGACGGGGGCGGCGGCGCTCGCGCGCTCGGGCGACGGTGCGCTCGCCCACGTGGCGGCGCGCTTCGCGGACTACAACCGGCTCACGGTGAAGCAGCGCCGGCGCTGGCTCGAGGCGCTCACGGGCTTCGAGCAGGCCAACCAGTACACCGTGCTCGCCAACGGCGGGGGCGCGGCCTTCGTGGTGCAGGAGCAGTCGGCGGGCTTCGCGGAGCTGTTTACGCGGCTCTTCCTGGGGCCGTGGAGGCCCTTCGTGTCGTACGTCGAGGACACGCGCCGCGGCACGGTGGCGATGAAGCTACGGCGGCCCTTCCGGTGGTTTCTCCCGGTGCGCGAGGTGTGCGACCCCGACGGCAACCTCCTCGCGCGCATCGAGCGCCGGTGGACCTTCTTCGCCACGCGCTACGAGATCTTCGGCGCGACGGGCGGCCTCCTCGGAGAGGTTCACGGCCCCTTCTTTCGCCCGTGGACCTTCGAGGTGAAGGCGGGCGAGCGGCGCGTCTGCACGGTGCAGAAGCAGTGGTCGGGGCTCCTCACCGAGGCGTTTACCGACGCCGATAACTTCTCGGTGACCTTCGAGCCCGACGCGCCCCCGCAGTGGAAGCCCCTCGGCCTCGCGTGCGCCGTGCTCATCGACGTGGCGCACTTCGAACGCTCGAACCAATAGCCTCAGTGCCAGTGGTGGTGGTGGTGCCCGCCGCCCGTGGCGCCGCCCGCGGGGCGGCCCGTGCGCGCCTCGGTGATGGCGACCACGGCGACGGTGTGCTGGTCGCTGGTGAGGGGGCTGTGCGCGAGGCCCTCGCCCGACGCGCGCGCGTCGCCGAGGCGCGCGAGGGTGAGCAGCGCCCGCTGCCGCGCGCCCGCGCTCACGGTCTCGTCGCGCGCGAACTGCCACAGGGCCTCGCGGGTCGCGGGGGTGTCGTTGCTCGCCAGGATGCTGCAGAGGTCATCCGCCGGGTCGTCGCCGGCGCTCTCGGGCGGCTCGGGGCTCACCCGCGGGAGCGTCGTCGAGCCTTCGGGCACCGCGAGGTGACGCAGGGTCGAGAGCGCCGTGTCGGCGCCCGCGCGCGCGTCGATGCGCGAGAGGGCCCACTGCGCGTAGACCCACGCGCGGTAGGCGTCGGCGTAGCGGCGCGCGACGTCGGGCGTGGCGTGGGCGTCGAACATCGGCGGAGGCCCCGCGGCGGCGATGCGCCGCGCGACGTCGCGGCCGTCGACGAAGCGCAGGCGGCCGAGCGCGTAGAGGGGGTCGATGCGTTGGCGGTCGGGGCAGCGCGCGTCGCACGACGCGAGGGAGCGCAGCGCGAGGCGTTCCAAGCGGTAGGGCACCGAGTCGAGGAGCATGGGGCGCACGCGGTCGGCGCAGGGGAGCTCGCCGGTGACGAGCGCGCGCCACACGTCGTCGACGCTCGCGGGGTCGGCGCGGAAGAGCGCGTCGGCCACCGTGTCGGGCGTGCGGCACGCGAGGGCCGCGAGGCGCACCGCGGCGAGGCGATCGGCGAGCGCGCCGCCGCACACGAGCGACCACGCGGGGTCGGTGATGGGCGCGCCGGCGACGATCGCGTCGAGCCAGGCGGGGCCGTCGGGCTGCTGGGCCACGGCGTCGGCGGGCGCGCGTGTGGGGGCGGTCTCGGGCGGGAGCACGTGCACGGCGCGGCAGGTCGATGACACGAACGCGAGGCGCGTGGCGCCCGTCGGGGGGCGCGCGGCGATCCAGGTGCCGACGGCGGTGGCGCGCTGCGCGAGCTCGCCGTGGGCGGCCTTGCAGGCGTCGCGCACGGCGCCGCAGTCGCGGGCCGCGAGGCTCGGGCCCGAGAGGTCGGCGCGCACACTCGCGCCCTCGCGCTCGACGACGAAGGACCACCGCGCGTCGCAGCCGCGGAGCACCGGCCCGGCGCCGCGGAGGTTCACGTCGGTGCGGGGCGCGCACTGCACGTGGGCCGTCCACCCGGGGCCTTGGAGGTGGCCGGCGTCGTAGGTGCGACAGCCCGACCAGCGTGAGAGGCAGCCCACCGAGAGGGCGACGCCCGCGAGGGTGATGGCGCGCAGTCGCGACGGAGGCGCCGAGGGGTTCATCGGCGCCGACGATAGAGCAACTGCGCGGCGCGCGCGGGGCGCACGAGAAGCGCAAACAACTGGGAGCGGCGGCGCGATGCCGTGTACCGTGCGCGGCGGAACATAGTGCGCTCGGGCGGCGCCCCGAATGGGAGGACCGATGAGATCGCGGAGCTGGTACGGCGGGCTTCTGGTTGCGGCGTTTGCGGCCGCGTGCAGCGATGGGGCAGACGGCACGGCGACACCGCCCGACGCGGCCGGTGACGTCCCGGTGATCCCGGACGGAGGCGACGACGTCGCGCCCGCGCTCGACGCGCCCGCGCTCGACGCCCCCGATGTGCCCGCAGCGCCCGATGCGCCCGCAGTGCCCGACGCGGAGGACGCCGCGCCCGCCGACGACGCGCCTCTCGCGGACGCGCCGGCGGTCGACGTGGGACCCGCCGACGGCCCCGCGGCGGACGCGAGCGCCGACGTCGCGACCTCCACCTGCGGCAACGGCTTCGTGGATCGTGGCGAGTCGTGCGACCTGGCGATTCCCGCGGGGCGCACCGGCGCCTGCGCCACGACGGCGACCTGCCCCGACACGAACGCGTGCACCGCCGACACGGTGCTCAACGAGGGCACCTGCCGCGCGCTCTGCACGCACCCGATCATCACCGCGGCCGCGAGCGGCGACGGCTGCTGCCCCGCGGGGGCCAACGCGAGCAACGACAACGACTGCCGCGCCGCCTGCGGCAACGGCGTGCTCGAGCCCGGCGAGCAGTGCGACACGACCCTCGCCGCGGGCCGCCCCGGCGCGTGCCCCACGGCGGCCACCTGCAACGACATGGTCGCCTGCACCGCCGACGCGCTCATGGGCGCGGGCACCTGCGCGGCGGCCTGCACGCACAGCGCGATCACCGCGGCGATGGGCGGCGACGGGTGCTGTCCGCCCGGCGCGACCGCGGCCACCGACAGCGACTGCCGCGGGGTGTGCGGCAACGGCGTGCTCGAGCCCGGCGAGCAGTGCGACACGACCCTCGCCGCGGGCCGCCCCGGCGCGTGCCCCACGGCGGCCACCTGCAACGACATGGTCGC
>CAISKJ010000910.1 GCA_903885885.1 uncultured delta proteobacterium | reverse complement strand
TGGTTCGGGGACCGACCCCAGGGCGGCGCATGGCCTGCGAACTGCTGCACACCCCCAATCAGAGTCACGGGAGGCGTGACGCAGCGCGCAAATCTCGTGATGAATAATCCGGGTGAAACACGCGGCAACGAAGGCGAATCGCGAACAAGCCGTCTGAAGTCCCGCTCCGCAGGACTAACGTCTTCGTAGTGCCTGAGACGACAGTCCCGCGACGCGGGACTTCCCGGCGCTTTGCTCAGAAGCTGCTTCGTTGCCGTGTGTTTCAACACGCGGCAACGGTCTGGCTACTCGTGGGCCGAGACGTAGCGCTCGGCGTCGATGGCGGCCATGCAGCCGGTGCCCGCGGCGGTGATCGCCTGGCGGTACACGTGGTCGGCCACGTCGCCGCAGGCGAACACGCCCTCGACGCTGGTGGCCGAGCTGCCGTGCAGCACGCGGATGTAGCCGTTGTCGTGCGTGTCGACCTGGCCCATGAAGAGCTGCGACGCGGGCGTGTGGCCGATGGCCACGAAGATGCCGTCGATGGGCATCTCGCTGAGCTCGCCGGTCTGCGTGTCGCGGAGCACCACGGAGGTGACCTTCTTCTTCGAAACGTCGCGCACCTCGGCGACCTCTTTGTTCCACAAGAAGCGAATCTTGGGGTTCTTGAGGGCGCGCTCCTGCATGATCTTGCTGGCGCGCAGCGTGTCGCGGCGGTGCACCACGGTGACCGAGCGGCACATGTTGGTGAGGTAGTGCGCCTCTTCCATGGCCGTGTCGCCGCCGCCCACCACGATGACGTCTTGCTCTTTGAAGAACGAGCCGTCACACGTGGCGCAGGCAGACACCCCGTAGTTCTGCAGGGCCTTCTCGCCGGGGGCGCCCGACCACTTGGCCACCGCGCCGGTCGCGATGATCACCGTGGGGGCCTCGAGCGGTTCGGGCTGGCTGTCGAGCCACACGCGCTTCACGGGGCCCTGAAGCTCTACCTTGATGGCGTCTTCGGTGAAGAAGGTGGTGCCGAAGCGCTCGGCCTGTGCGCGCATCATCTCCATGAGCTTGGGGCCCGTGACGCCGTGCGGAAAACCGGGGTAGTTCTCGACCTCGGTGGTGATCATGAGCTGGCCGCCGGGCTGATGGTCTTCAGCCATGCCCTCGAGCACGACGGGGTTCATGTTGGCGCGGCCGGCGTACACGGCCGCGGTGAGGCCCGCGGGCCCGCTCCCGATGATGATGACCTTGTGCTTCATGGCGGTGTTGAGAGCCCGCGGCGGGCGTCAGAGGGTTCCGAGGTAGGCGTCGTACTGCTCGGCCGAGAGGAGCCCGTCGAGGGTGACGCCCGCGTCGAGCTCGACGGACACCATCCACCCGGCGGTGTACGGGTCGTCGTTGATGAGCTCGGGGTTGTTGTTGAGCGCAGGGTTGATCGCCACGATGGTGCCCGCCACGGGGGCGAACAGGTCGCTCACGGCCTTGACCGACTCGACGGTGCCGAAGGCCTTGCCCGCGGCGATCTTCGCGCCGACCTTCACGTCGATGTTGACGAGGGTGATGTCGCCGAGCTGCTCGACGGCGTGGCGCGTGATGCCCACTTGCACCTTCGCCCCGTCGGCGCGTGCCCACTCGTGGTCGTTCGTGTAGCGAAGATCCCTGGGGTTGTCTGACATCGAAGTGCTCTCCTGTGCGCGTGCGAAACGACGCCGCGCGCGCCGCGAGAGAGCGCGCCGGCGATGAACGGTGCGGTCAGTGCGCGGGCGCCGCGGGCGCCGCCTGCTCGGTGGGCGCGCCGCCGTCGGCGTCGGGCGACGGAGGGGCCCACACGCCGGGCGAGACGTAGAGGTACATCCACAGGGCGCCGACCAGAAAGATCCCAAGGCCCAGCAGGGGGACGTACCCCGGCGTGCGAATGGGGTCTTCTTCGGGCTCGTGGTGCGCGTGGGCGTCGTGGCCCTTCGAAGAGGCGTGCGAATCGTGGGCGCCGTGCGAATCAGCCATGGTGGGAGCGTGGAGGTACTACCTTCCGTCGCCGCCGGTCAACTGGCCTGCGCAGCCGCCGCCCATTCGGCCACCGGCCACGTGGCCCGCGCGTTGAGCCCCATGCCGTCGCGCACGCCCGCGCGCAGCGCCACGGCGCCCGCGTAGGCGATCATCGCGGCGTTGTCGGTGCAGCTCCGCGCCGGGGGAACGTGCAGCGTGACCCCCATGGCGCGGCACCCTTCGAGGGCCGCCGCGCGCAGGCCCCGGTTGGCGGCGACGCCGCCCGAGATCACCACGTGCGCGACGCCCTCGCGCCGCGCCGCCGCGAGGAGCTTGCGCACCAGGTTGTCGACGATGGTCTTCTGCACGCTCGCGGCGAGGTCTTCGAGGCCGCGGCCCTCGGTCGGGATGCCGTTGCGCGCGACGTGGACGTTCACCGCCGTTTTGAGCCCGCTGAAGCTGAACTCGAGGTTGTCTCTGCCGCGCATGGGCTGGGTGAACTTCACCGCGTCGGCGTTGCCCTTCGCGGCGAGGCGATCGATCACGGGGCCGCCGGGGTAGCCGAGGCCGACGAGCTTGGCCACCTTGTCGAAGGCCTCGCCCGCGGCGTCGTCGCGCGTGGCGCCGAGCTCGCGGATCGCCGTGGGGGAGTCGCATCGGTAGAGGGCCGTGTGGCCGCCCGAGGCGAGCAGCGCGACGAAGGGAAACTCGGGCCTCGCCCCGATGGCCTGCTCGCGCACGAGAAAGGGCGCGAGCATGTGCCCCGCGAGGTGGTTGACGCCCACGAGGGGCAGCTTGCGCGCGTACGCGATGGCCTTGGCGGCCTGCACGCCGACGAGGAGCGCGCCCACGAGGCCGGGGCCCGAGGTGACCGCGAGCGCGTCGACGACGGACCATCCGCCGGCCGTCTCGACGGCCTCGCGCACGACGGGGACGACGGCGCGGAGGTGCGCGCGCGAAGCGATTTCGGGCACCACGCCGCCGTAGGGCGCGTGCTCGGCGATCTGGCTCCAGATCACGTCGGAGAGCACGTGGCCGCCGTCGGGCTCGACGCGCACGACGGAGGCCGCGGTCTCGTCGCACGAGCTCTCGATGGCGAGCACGGTGAGTGGGAGCGAAGGGTCGGAGAGGGCTCGATCGCGCATGCGGGTGACGCTCGGCGTGGGTGAGAAACAGCGGATGTGTGCGGACTTCGCGATTGCGCGAGCGCGCGTGGGCGGGGGAGAATAGCTGAGAGAGAGGCAGAGCGGCGAAGGGCGCACCGCGAGGCGAATACCTCGCACTGTGAAGCACCCTACAGCCCACCGATCAAGATGGCAGCACCCAAGAAGACCGCAGCGAAGACCACGAAGACCACCGCGAAGAAGCCCGCGGCGAAGAAGGCGCCCGTGAGCAAGGCGCCCGCGAGCAAGGCGCCCGCGAAGAAGCCCGCGGCGAAGAAGGCGCCCGCGCCGGCGGCGAAGAAGCCCGCGGCGAAGAAGGCGCCCGCGAGCAAGGCCCCGGCGAAGAAGGCCCCCGCCCCGGCCGCGAAGAAGGCGCCCGCGAAGAAGCCCGCGGCGAAGAAGGTGCTCACGACGGGCGCCGTCGCGAAGCCCAAGAAGGGCGCCAAGAAGGCGGGCCACGTCGAGGCGCCGGCCGCGCCGAAGAAGCTCACGCTCAAGATGGGCTCGGCGAAGACGATGGCGGCGAAGAAGCTCGCCGCGAAGAAGAAGGCGAGCGCCAAGAAGATCGACCTGCACGACACGGGCGCCACGGTGCCCGCGCGCGTGTCGCCGGCGGTCGTCGAGGCGGCGAAGTCGCGCGAGGAGATGCGCCGCGACGCGTCGCGCGAGCTCGCCAAGCTCATCGCGATGGCGGGCCTCGACAAGAAGGCCGAGCGCATCGAGATCATCGACGTGTGCGACAAGGCCGACTACACCGACTTTCTGGTGCTCATGTCGGGCCGCAGCGACCGTCAGGTGCAGGCCATCGCGCAGGGCATCGAGGGGGCTGTCGAAGAGCGCGGCGAGCGCGCGCAGCACGTCGAGGGCCTGCGCCAGGGCCAGTGGGTGATCGTCGATTTCGGCGACGTGCTCGTGCACGTGTTCCTCGAAGAAGAGCGTCGCCACCGCGACCTCGAGAGCCTGTGGATGGACGCGCGTCGCGTACCCCTCGAGCTCGACCCCGCCAAGACCCGCGCCTAGCGCGAAGCTCTTTAAAATAGCCCTCCCATGAAGCTCGTGATCGCCGCGATGGGGCGCGCCAAGGAGCCCGAGCTCCGGGTGCTCCTCGACGACTACTATGGCCGCATTCGAAGGTACGCCGACTTCGAAGAGGTCGAGATTCGCGACGAGCGCGTCGACAAGGCCACGGCGGCCTTCGAGCGCGTGCTGAGCCCCCACGGCGCGCGCGCCGAGCTCGTGGCCATGGAGGTCACCGGCGAGCGCCTCACGAGCGAGGCCTTCGCCGCGCGCATCGACGACGCCATGCGCCGCGCCGTGGTGCCGGTGTTCGCCATCGGCGCTGCCGATGGGCTCCCGACGGCCCTCTCGTCGCGCGCGAAGTGGAAGCTCTCGCTCGGCGCGATGACCCTGCCGCACCGCCTCGCGCGCCTCGTGCTCGCCGAGCAGCTCTACCGGGCGTTTTCGATCATCAAGGGCGAGCCCTACAACCGTTAGCCCGCGCGCTTGCGCAGGAGCGTGCGAAACGACCGCAGCGCCATCGTGGGGTTGGGGTCGCCGATGAAGCGCTGCAAGAGCCCGAGGTCGAGCGTGGGGAGCATCATGCTCTGGCCCACGCGCACGTAGGCGTTCTTGTGGAGGGCGTGCACGGTGAGAAAGCGACCCTTCCACGTCCACACCTCGCGCACGCCGAGGGGGCCGTAGATGGCGAGGCGGTCGAGCGCGCCGGCGGCCCACTCGACCTCGATGGCGAGGTCGGGCACCTTGGGCTCGCGCAGGCCCACCACGTAGCAGTCGTCGGGCTCGACGGCGCGGCGCGCCTGCGGGTCTTTGATCGTCCACGACCCGAAGCCCGTGATGTTGACCTGGACCTCTTCGGCCCAGGCCTCGAGGAGGCGTGTGATCTGCTTCTTGATCGCGGTGTGCGCCGCGCCGGGGCTGAGCAGCTCGAGCTCGCCGTCGTGGTAGGCGATGCGCGGGGCCGTGTGCTCGCCGCGGATCGCGAGGATCATTTCGTACTGCGCCCAGGTGACCCCGTGGAGCCGCACGAGGTTGTCGTGGTCGCGCTCGCTCGGGGCCTCGGGGGGCGCGTCGTCGCGCGTTGCCATAGGGCCGGCGACCCTATCACGAAGCGCGCGTGAGGCGCCTTTCTACACACCTCGAAAGGACTGGTTACAGAAGGCTCTCGATGGTCGAGGCGAGGTCGGCCTCGCTGGTGGTGCCCGCGTGGCGGTAGCGCACGTTGCCCTCGCCGTCGACGATGATCATGGTGGGGAGCCCCTCGATGCCCCAGCGCTGCGAGGCCTCGCCGCGGGCGTCGTACACGAGCGGGTACTCGATGCCGTACTGCGCGCGAAACGGCGGCACCACCGACGGCCCGGCCTCGTCGACGTTGACGCCCACCACGGAGAGGCCGCGGCGCTTGTAGCGCTGGTGGAGGCGCGCGAGCACGGGCGTCATGACCCGGCAGGGGCCGCACCAGGTGGCCCAGAAATCGATGATCACCGGGTGGCCGCGGAGGTCTTGCAGGCGGACGCGGGCGGCGCCGAGCTCGCCGCGGTCGTCGATGACGGCGAGGTCGAGCGCGGGCGCGGGCCCCTGGTTCGATCGCCGCAAGATGACGAAGGCCATGACCGCCGCGAGGCACAAGCCCAGCACGGGGTAGAGCACCCGCTCGGAGAGGAGCTTGTCGAGCAGCGTTTCGTCGGGGCCGTCGCGCACAGTCATCGTGGCCGTGAAGATCACACCGCTCGCGCCCGCAGGGCAAGCGCGGCTCAATGCGTTGACGACCGCGGACCCTTCGTCGGATACACCGTCGCCCGAAGGGATCGAACGCACATGGGACTCGTCGCCGACGCGCTGACCGACTGGGCCGAATCGCACGACACGCAATGGAGCCGTCGCGACGCCGCCGTGGCCTGGGCGCGCGGGCAGGGCGACGACCTGCGCGCGGCGTGGGAGCGCTGCCCCCGCGCCGACGACCTCGCGGCCCTCGCGGGCGTGCTCCAGCCGCCGATCGCGCGGGTGGTGATCACCGCGGGGCGCCTCACGCGCCCGGCGCTCGCGCTCACCGAGAAGAAGGACGCGCTCGCGACGCGCGCCGTGTACCTCGCCGAGACGTGGGGCGCCGCCAACGCGCGCGCCGCCAAGACCGCGGGCGAGCAGCTCGCGGCGCACATGACCCGCACGGGCGCGCGCTACCACGAGAGCCGTCGGCGGCTCACCGACGCGAGCGTCGACACCCTCGGCGCGATGGTGCGGGCCGAGGTCGAGCGCCACGGCGAGCGGCTCCGCGCGATGAGCGACGGGGGCGACGTGTCGTGGGTCGAGGCCGAGGCGTCGCGCATGCTCACGGAGCCCGCGTCGGTGGCGAAGCTGCGCGCCTTCGGCCGTCAGGCGTGCCTCGCGCAGCGCGAGATGGCGCGCGTGACGGCGCTCGCGGCGACGCTCGAGCTGTGCCGCGCGGTCGAGAGCGCGCACGCGGCGCTGCGCTCGATGGGCACGCTCTCGGCGCTGAGCGAGGGCGAGCGCGCGGCCGTCGACGACGCCCTGGTGAACGAGCTCGCGGCGGCGTCGGTGACGGCCGAGTGCAACGTCTACGGCCTCATCGCGGGGGCCCTGGGCATGGCGGCCGAGGCGCACGCGCGGGCGGCCCTGGCGCGGTGGTGCGACGCGCCCGACGGGGGCTTTCTGCGCGCGGCCGCGACGGGGGTGTGCGAGGCCGCGGCGCACGGGCTCACGCGCCCGCAGGAGCCGCTCACCACGCTCACGCTCCACGTCGAGATGGAGCGCGTGAGCGAGGCCGAGCGCGCGCAGCGGCTCCGCGCGATGGCCGACGCGATGCGCGGAGAGATTCCGTGGGAGGTGCTCGCGCGCCGCGATCGGTACGCGTGAGCTACGGGGTGCCGCAGGTGTCGCCGGTGAGGCCCAGGATCCACCGCTCGACGAGGTCGGCGCCGAAGGGGTCGTTGAAGTTGGTGCCCACGGTGGGCATGCGGGCGCGCGGGTCGCTGGTGCGCATGCGAAAGAGCATCACCGAGCGCTCGGGGTGACCGGGCACGAGGTCGTAGTCGAGGCCGCCCGATCCGCTGCCGGCCATGGCGGGTCGGCGGCACACGCCGAGGTTGCTCGGGCGCGTCTCGCTCACCTCGAGGTTGAGCCCCGTGACGCTGGCCATGGAGCGGTCGCGCGGGTTGTGGCAGTGCCCGCAATTGGCGTGCAGATAGGCCCGCGCGCGCGCCTCGACGGGGGCGCCCTCGTCGCGCACGTCGGGGAAGTGTGAGCGCATCGCGGCGGGGGGAAGGGCCCCGTCGAACCACCCGCGGGCGGCCATGGCGTCGAGCTGATTCACCCCGTCGGGGCCCGCGCGGTCGAGCTGGTCGGTGCGCATGGCGAGGGCGTCGGTGAGCCCGCGCTGGCCGTGGCACGTGAGGCACTGGTTGGTGTTGGGAATGATGTACTCGTTGGTGCGCGTGGCGCCGGCCTCGTCGATCCACGAGACGTTGACCGGGGGGGCGGCCACCTGGCGCACGGCCTCGGTCTGCGCGGCGTTCCACACGTAGGTGTGGGGCGCGAAGCCGTCGCGCGTGCGCACGAGGATGCGCGTCTCGAGGAGCTGGTACCCGAGCGCGAGGTTTCGCGCGTCGCGGGGGTACGCGAAGGTCTTCACGAGCACGGCGCCCTCGGGGAGCACCCAGGCGCCGTCGGGGCGGTACGTGATGTGACGCCCGGGAGGGATCGCAACGAAGCGAAACTTGGCGGTGAAGTCGGAGAAGAGCGGCGCGTTGACCGTGTACGGGAGCACGTGGTCGGCGGGCGTCTGCGCGACGGGGTCGCGGAAGAGGCGCCACTCGGCGAGCGTGCGGTAGGGCTCTTGCGGCAGCGTGGCGAAGCCCGTGGCGGGAGGAGTCTCGGCGCCGTCGCCGCACGACGAGAGGAGCGCCGCGAGGGCGATGGCGCAGAGGCGTTTCATCGCGTGGAGTATGAGCGCGTTACCGCGGGATGCGGTAGCCGTCGGCGGGCACCATGAGCCCGCTCGGAACTACATCGGGGCGCTCGGGCTGGGCGTGCATGTCGGTCAGGCCCGCGCGCAGAAAGGCCACCACGTCGTCGCGCTCGGCGGGGGTGAGCGCGCGGCCTCCGGGGCGGGGTGCGGCCTCGAGCGCCACCGCGTCGCCGAGCTCGCGCACCGCGCCGTTGTGAAAATACGGGAAGGTCTCGCCCGCGTTGCGCAGCGTGGGGACGCGGTATCGCCCGCGGTCGGCGGGGTCGCCCGTGACCTCGTAGCGCCCCTCGTCGGTGACGCCCGAAACAGCTTCTACGAAAGAGGTTTCGTAGCGTTCGCTCTCGAACATGGGGGCCGTGTGGCACTGCCCGCAGCGGAGCGCTTCGAAGAGCCGTAGACCCCGCGTGGCGCGCGCGTCGAGGGCGCCGGTGTCTCCGTCGACGTAGCGGTCGTAGGGGGCGTAGTCGCTCACGAGGGTGCGTTCGAAGGCCGCGATCGCGCGCACCATGTTGGCGCTCGTGACCGGGGCTGCTTCGTTCGCGAAGGCCGCGCGAAAAAGGCTCACGTACGCGGGGATCGCCGCGAGGTCGCGGGCCACCTCGTCGGGGTCGCGGCCCATCTCCGCGGGGTCGCGCAGGGGCGCGAGGGCCTGCGCCTCGAGGGAGTCGGCGCGGCCGTCCCAGAAGAGCGTCGCGCGGTACGCGGCGTTCCAGAGCGTGCTGGCGTTGCGGCGGGTCACGTTGGGGCCGTGGCGCCCCGTGCCCGCGGGGCCGATGCCGTCGACGCCCACCGAGCGCGCGAGCCCGTCGGAGAGGCCCCAGATCTGCCCGTGGCACGTGGCGCAGGCCACCCTGCGGTCGCGCGAGAGAAGGGGGTCGTGAAAGAGCAGGCGCCCGAGTTCGACCTTGGCCGCGGTGGTGGGGTTGGCGACGGGGGTGGGCACCGCGGGGAAGCGCCCCCGCGGAGGCGTCACGGGGCCAGGATCGCTCGCGCACGCCGCCACGAGCGCGAGCGCGACGACACCTCTCACGGCTGCGGCAGCGCGGTGATCGTGGGGAGGGGCGCCTGCATGCAGTTGTGCGGCGCGAGGTCGGTGGTCGAGGCGGGGATGTCGCCGAGGCTCAGGTTGCGAAAGCGCGCGCCGGTGTTGCCCGTGACGCAGAGCCGCGCGGTGGGATCGGCGGCGCGCATGGGGTCGACGGAGCCGTCCCACAAGATGTCTTCGAGGGGCGAGCCGAAGGCGCGGAGGAGCTCGTAGTGGGGGTCGGCGCCGTTGGTGGCGAAGGTGTTGTCGTGGATCCAGGTGGTCTCGGGGTACGCGCTGAACATGGCGTCGCGCGGGTCGCCGAAGAAGCTGCGGTAGTTGATCACCACCACGCCGGCGGTCTCGTTGTTGCGCACGGTGTTGCCGCGCACCTCGGTCTCGTCGGCCGACATCACGAGCATGCCGAGGCCCGCGGGCACCTGCGCCACGATGGAGCCGGGCGGGCCGAAGTTCGCGCGGTTGTTGCCCTCGACGACGTTGTCGCGCACGAGGCACCGGCGCCCGTCGCGCACCGGCAGGTTGGGGAGGTTGAACACCAGCAGGCCGCCCGTGTTGTCGTACGCGCGGTTGTTGTACACGTCGGCGTTGGCGCTGTTCTCGATCTCGATGCCCGCCACGTTGCCGTGCACCACGTTGTTGCGCACGGTGATGCTGCGCGACTGCCCCACGTAGATGCCCGCGTCGGAGGCGCCGACGACCTCGCAGCCCTCGATGAGCACGCCCGTCACGTTGACGGGATAGATCGCGTAGGCGCCGTTGGCGGTGATGGACCCGGCGTCCCACGAGACCTTCAAATTGCGAAAGGTGGCGCGCTCGGTGTTCGACACGCGGATGCCGTCGCCGGGCGAGTTCTTGATGGTGAGGTTCTCGATGGTGAAGCCCGCGCCGGTGACGCTCATGCCGTTGGCGGCCGAGCCCGTGGTGCCGCCGTCGCCCACGGGCCTGCGCTGGTTGCGAAAGTCGAAGACCACCCCGTCGGCGGTGCCGCGCACGGTGATGTTGGGCGTGCTCACCGACAGCTCTGCCGTGAACATGTACGTGCCTGGGAGGAAGCACACCGTCGACCCCGAGCGGGCCTCGATGAGCGCCGTCTGCACGCGCTGCTGGAGGTCGGCCCCGGTGGCCGAGAGCGCCACCGTGCACCCCGCGGGGATCGACGGCGCGACCGCCGCGTCGTCGCTGCACGAGGCGAGCGCCACGGCGCACGCGAACAAGACCGATGCGTTGAACGAAGCCACGGTGACACCTCCAGATGAGCGCGCGAGTATCGCGAATCGCAGCCCCGCGCGCGAGTGCACTCTTACCCTGACACGCGCTCGGCGCCGGCGTAGAGGGTGAAGCCGTCGCCGCGCGCGAAGCCCGCGAGGGTGACGTGGGCGCGCCGCGCGAGGTCGACCGCGAGGCTGCTCGGCGCCGACACCGACGCCACCACGGGGATGCCCGCGGCGTGGGCCTTCTGAATGATTTCGAAGCCCGCGCGGCCGCTCACCACGAGCATGTGCGACGCGAGGGGGAGGGCCTTCGCGCGGAGCTGCGAGCCCACCACCTTGTCGACGGCGTTGTGGCGTCCGACGTCTTCGTAGGTGACCACGTGGGCGCCCTCGAAGGTGAAGAGGCCCGCGCCGTGGCACCCGCCCGTCTCGTCGAAGAGGCGCTGGTGCTCGCGCAGCGCGCGCACGCACGCCGAGAGGGTGCGCGCGGTGACGGTGCCCTTCACGGGGACGGGCGCGCGGGCCGCGAGGAGGTCGTCGAGGGTGCGTCGGCCGCAGACGCCGCAGGCGGCGGTGGTGAGCGTTCCGCGGCGCGCGGGAGAGCGCGCGTCGACGTCGATGTACACGCCGGGCGCGGCGGTGACCTCGAGCGTGTTGCCGTACGCGGGGTCGTCGGCGCGGCCGCAGTGGGCGACGCCCGACACATCGTCGATGGAGGCGATGAAGCCCTCGGCGAAGAGGAAGCCCAGCGCGAGCTCGCGGTCGTCGCCGGGGGTGCGCATCGTGAGCGCGAGGGTGTCGCCCGCGACGCGAATCTCGAGGGGCTCTTCGGGGGCCACGCGGTCGCCTGCGGCGGGGGCCGCGACCCCGTGGGCGACGCGGATCACTTCGACGGCGTGAGACCTCGGTGGCATCGACGCGCGCAGTCTCGCACACCCCTCACCGGGAGCTCACATCGGAACGGCGGCGAAGGGCGTCTCGCAGGGGTGCCCCGCGGCGTAGCGGTAGTGCGCGACGCGGTCGAGCGCGAGGGCGATGAGCGTCGACGACACGGTGCCGTACGCGGGCGTGTGAATGCACAGCGCCTGCAGCCGACGCGCGAGAAACTTCGGAAAGAGTGCGCCAGCGGGCGGGTCTTCGACGAGGTGCCTCGGGGGGAGCTCGTGGTCGCCGAGGGCCGCGACGAGGTGGGGCTCGAGCGCCTCCCACGGGAGCGCGGCGAGCCTGGCGTCGCGGAGGCGTTCTTCGATGCGCTGCGCCTTCGGGAAGTGCGGCGACCCGAGGGTGTCGTTGGCGAGCGCGTGCACGCCGTCGCCGAGGGGCGCGACGGTGACGTGCGGCGACTCGCGGCGCACGTAGGCGACGAAGAGCCGTGAAGCGTCGCCGAACAGGAGGTTGAAGGGGTTGTAGGCGCGCGCGTCGAGGGCGTTGAGGCGCGCGACCACGGCGTCGACATTGTCGTCGCGCAGGCACGCGAGCACCACCTCGCCGCGCGAGCGGAGGGAGGTGTCGGCGGCCTTCCAGGTGCGCTGGTTGGTGACGCCCACGAAGAGGCCGCGGGCGGTGACGCCCATCCACGTGCCGCCGCGCTCGCCGTCGCGGCCGGCGTACACGCGCGAGGCCTCGTCGACGAGGGCGGGAGGCGCCGCGGGGCGGCGGTAGAACTCGTCGCGGTTGGCGGCGATCACCAGCGGAAACTCACGGTGAACGTTGCGGAGCGCGACGATCGTACACATCGGGGTGAAGCGTGTTGTGGGCCGGAAGGGGCTTATTTCAAGCCGTTACGGCGTGCACACGCCGCCGACGCAGAGGCGCGACCCGCCGCACGTGTTGCCGCAGCGGCCGCAGTGGTACACGCTGGTCGCGAGGTTGGCGCACGACCCGCTGCAGTACGTCTGCCCCGGCGGGCACGAGGGGATGCAGGTGCCGCCCGAGCACATGCCGCCGCAGTAGCGCGAGCAGCCGCCGCAGTTCATCGGGTCGCTCGACGTGTTGACACACGCGGTGCCGCAGGTCGTAGACCCCGCGGGGCAGCCGCACACGCCCGCGGTGCACGTCTGCCCCGTGGCGCACGCGCGCCCGCAGGCGCCGCAGTTGGCCGCGTCGCTCGCGGTGCTCACGCAGGTGCCGCCGCAGCGCGTCTGCCCCGCGCCGCACGCGCACGCGCTCGACACGCACTGCTCGCCCGCGGGGCACGCGAGGCCGCAGCCGCCGCAGTTGGCGCGGTTGCTCCGCGTGTCGACGCAGGCGCCCGCGCAGAGCATGCCCACGGAGCAGGTGCACGCGCCCATGACGCACGCGGCGCCCGTGGGGCACGCGTTGTCGCAGCGGCCGCAGTAGATGGGGCTCACGCGCGTGTCGACGCACGCGCCGCCGCACGCGGTGAGGCCCGCAGGGCACGCGCAGGAGCCGCCCACGCACGCGAGGCCCGCGGGGCACGCGTTGCCGCAGCGGCCGCAGCTCGCGGGGTCGCTCGCGAGGGCCGTGCAACGACCCGCGCACACCGAGAAGCCCGCGGGGCACGCGGGCCCGTCGGGCGCCTCGACGTCGGGCACGGCGGGCACATCGGGCACGTCGGGCACGTCGGGGGTGACGGGCTTGTCGGGCGCGTCGAGGGAGGGCGCGTCGGCGGCGTCGGGCGCGTCGGGGGAGGCGTCGTCGGCGTCGGGCGCGTCGGCGACGAGGTCGTCGAGCGAGGCGTCGGAGGGGCCGTAGACCTCGCCGCCCTCGGCGCAGGCCTGAAGCAACAAGAGCGCGATCACCCAGGCGCGAGAACAGCCCTTCACCGTGGCGAGTGTGCGGGCACTTCGGCCTCGCTCGCAAGGGCTCTCACGCGAGGTCGAACACCAGCACCTCGGCC
>CAISKJ010000909.1 GCA_903885885.1 uncultured delta proteobacterium | reverse complement strand
GCGCTTCGTCTTCATGCCCGGCGCGCAGGGCGAGGTCGAGCTCGACGGCGTGCGCCGCGACCTCGCCACGCTCATCGCCGAGGGCATCGCGCGCCCCTCGTCGAGCGTGCACGGCGCCCACGAGATCGGCGTGGTGGTCGGCGGCCGGTACCGCATGGAGTTCGCGGGCCTCACGGTGATGGCCCGCATGGTCCCGGTGGGCCGCCGCTTCGCCGAGGTGACGCGCAAAGACCCGGTACTGCGCCGCGCGCTCGGCGGCAGCGTGCTGGCGATGGCAGCGTTCCTGGGCCTCATGCGCGTCGCCTCGCAGGAGAGCGGCATGCTCATGGGCGAAGACCGCGACGCGCGCCTGGCGGAGCTCCGCGACTTCGTCGCACGTCAGAGCGAGCAGATCGCGCAGGCCGAGCCGCAGGAGGCAGCGGCCGCCGCTGACGCCCCCGCGGGCGCGGCGCACCAGGGCGCGGCGGGGGCGATGGGCAACCGGCAGAGCAACGCGCACAACCGTCGGTACGACATCCAGCGCACCGGCGAGCGCCCCCACCTCGCCCGCGAGCTGTCGGCCCGCGAGGCGGTCGCCAACCGGGGCATCTTCGCGGCGCTCGGCGGCACGACGGCGACGTCGCAGGGATCGCACAGCGGCATCGTCTCCCCCTGGGGCGAGATGACCGAGGCGGGTACGGGCGACCGCAACGCCAACGGCAACATCAACGGCGCCGACGTGGGCGACTCCTTCGGCATGGCGGGCCTCGACACGGTGGGCACGGGCGTCGGCGGCGGCGGCCACGACGTGGGCGTCGGAACGGGCCCCCTGGGCACCCTGGGCAACGGCAACTGCCGCCCGGGTGAGCGCTGCGAGTATGGCCGCACTCGGGGAACGCTCACGGCAGCGCCGCGGGCCACGCACGGCCCCGTCGCCCGCCCCGCGACGCCCGACATCATGGGCCAGATCGCCCCCGAGGCGATTCGCCGGGTGGTGCTGCGCAACATCGGGCAGGTGAACCGCTGCTACGAGCAGGGGCTGTCGATCAACGCGACAGCGCAGGGACGGGTGTCGGTGCGCTTCGTCATCGCGGGAGGCGGCGCGGTGCTCATGACGGCCGTCGCCGAGGATCACCTCGGCATGCCCTCCGTCTCGGGCTGCATCGCCAACGCGGTGCGCCGGTGGACCTTCCCCGTCCCCGAGTCGTCGGGGCCGGTTACGGTCACCTACCCGTTCAACCTCATGCCCGCCGACCAGTGACCCGCCTCATGGCGCGAGCCCTTCGCGCCGTTACCCAGAACGAACAGCGCCGCGCGTCAGAAACCTCGGTCGCGCGTTCTACGTAGCCGGGCACCCGTGCTAACGTTTGCGGCTCGGGCGGGTTTAAGCTCGCAGCGAACCGTTCCTGGGAAGAACACACCACCATGGCAGAAGATCCTTTGACGACTCACGCCCGCGCTCGCGTGGGCCGATTGCTCCGCGGCAAGTGGACGCTCGATCGGCTCATCGGCGTGGGCGGCATGGCTGCGGTCTACGAGGCGACGCACCGTAACGGGTCCAAGGTCGCCATCAAGATGCTGCACCCGACGTTGATGTACGACACCAACTTCGCGTCGCGGCTCGTGCAAGAGGGTTACGTCGCCAACAAGATCAACCACCCCGCGGCGGTAAAGGTCTTCGACGACGACACCGACGAGACCGACGGCACGGTCTTTCTGGTGATGGAGCTCCTCGAGGGGCAGACCATCTCGCAGGCCCGCCGAAAGAAGAAGCGCTTCCCTCCGATCGAGGCGCTCAAGATGCTCATCCCCGTGCTCGAGTGCCTGGGCAACGCCCACGAGCGCGGCATCATTCACCGCGACATCAAGCCCGAGAACCTCTTCATCACGCGCGACGGCGTGGTGCACGTCCTCGACTTCGGCATCGCCCGCGTGAGCGACGGCAACTCGAACGTGGCCGCCACCCGCGCGGGCATGGTCGTCGGCAGCCCGGCCTACATGTCTCCCGAGCAGGCCCTCGGCAAGATGAACTCCGTCGGCCCCCAGACCGACGTGTACGCGGTGGGCGCGACGATGTTCGCCCTCATCGCCGGGGCGACGCCCCACGCGGGCGAGAGCACGCAGGAGATGATCGTGATGGTGGCCACGCAGGCCGCCCGCCCCATCGCCTCGGTGATGCCCGACGTGCCCCCGTCGGTGGCCCACATCGTTGACAAGGCGCTCTCGTACGACAAAGACAAGCGCTTCGCCAACGCGCGCGTGATGCTCGAAGAGGTGCGCGCCACGATCGCCGAGCTCGAGGGGACGCCTCGCGTGCTCCCCACCTTCGCCGACGAAGACGACGAGGGCGAGACCACCGTCAACGCGGCGCTCCAGGCGGCTGGCGAACCCAAGGCCACCCCGCTTCCGGCCGCTGGGCTCAACCGCGTCGGCACGCGTCCGCAGACGGGGCGCTTCAACGTACCCGCCGCGGCGCCGGCGCCCATCGCCGATGCCTTCGGCCCGCCCGTTCCTCCGCCGTCGCCCGAGGCCGGCAAGCAGGGCGACCTCAATCGCCTCCGCCCCCCGACCATGGCGCCCACGGGCGCGCCGCCCCCCTCCCTGGGCGCCTTTCAGCCCGGCGCGCCGCCTGTGCCGCCGAGCCTTCAATCAGGTCCGCACCCTGCGCCGGGTATCACAAGCGGCCAGCACTCCATGCCGGGCATCGGCAGCGGACAGCACGCCGCGCCGCTCGGCCCTCCGTCGCTGCAGGGCGCGCCCTCGCAACCCTCCGACGACAACGGCCTCCCGCCAACCATGGCGATCCCCGTGTTCAACGCGGCTGATCTCATGAACAACGCGGGTCCCGGCAACAACACCGGCCCGGGCGTAACCTCGGGGCCCCGCCCTGGGGCGACCACCAACATGGCCTGGGCCACGCCGCCCGCCGTCACCGCCGACGAGCCTCCGCCCGCGCGCAAGCCTCGCACGGCCCTCTTTGCCGCCGCAGCGGTCGGCGTGCTCGCCCTGGGCGGCATCGGCTTCGCGGCCTTCGGTGGCAGCCCCGCGACGCCCGCACCGATCGCGCGCCCCGCCACGCCGCCGGTCGCGCGCCCCGAGCCGCCGCCTGCCCCTCCCGCGCAGCCCGAGGCCCCTGCCCAACTCGAGCAACCTGCAGCGCAGCCCACCGCGATCGAGGCCGCCACGCCCGACGCTGCCGTCGCCGAGCCCGCTGCGGTCGACGCGGCCGTGGCCCACGCGCCGGAGGCTCCTACGCCCCCCGAGACACCGGCCGTCGTCGAGGCGCCCGTCGCCGTGCGCCACCACACCCGCGACGCCGGCGCGGCGCCCCAGCACACGGTCACCGCACCGCGCACACGACCGCGCACGAACCCTCACGGGCACGACCCGCTCGGATACTAGTTTCCTAGTTGAAAGTGCGTCTCGAACGGGGGTATCTCCTCGCTTCGATGAGACCCGCTGAGCACTGTGTTCGAATCGTCGCGCTCGTGGGAGCCCTCGCCTTCGCCCCAACTCTCCATGCCCAGCCGGCGCCCGCGTCGACCTCCGACGCGGCCAACCGCGAGACCGCGAGAACACTCGCACTCGAGGGTATCGCCGCGCAGCAGCGCGCCGACTGGCCCACGGTGATCGACCGCTTCGAGCGCGCCGAGCAGCTTTTTCACGCGCCGGTGCACCTCAAGTATCTCGCCATCGCGTACGAGCGCAGCGCGCCGCCGCGTCTGGTGCAGGCGATCGAGACGTGGCAGCGCCTGAGCCAGGAGAACCTGGCTGCCGACGCTCCGGCGGTCTTTCGCAGCGCCGTCGAAGAAGCCCAGCGTGAGTTCACGCGCCTCGACACGCGTGTGGGTCACCTCGTGGTCGAGGTGCCCTCGTCGCTCCAAGGCACCGCCGTGATCGAACTCGACGGGCAGCCCTACCCGAGCACGTCGTACAACACCGTGCGCTTCGTCGACGCAGGGCAGCACCGCATCGTAGAGCGGGTCACCGGTCGCCCCCAACGCGAACATCTGATCAACATCTCGCCGGGGGCCACCGAGCGTCTGCCGATCGAGCCGCCGCCGGCACCGACGGTCGAGGCACCCGTCGTGGCGCCGCCGCGCACCGAGGTGGTCCTTCGGCCCAACCCGCTGCGCACCGTAGGATTCGTCACGGCAGGCGTAGGCGTCGCCGCGCTTGTGGGCGGAGTGATCACCGGGGTCATGGCGAACGGCCAGTTTGCCGACCTCGAGGCAGCGTGCCCGAACCGCGTGTGCCCCAACGCCACGGCGCTCGATCAGCGTGGCTCGGTCGACACCCTGGCGGGTGCCACCAACGGCTTGTTGATCGCTGGCGGTGTGCTTGCTGCCACCGGCGTGGTGCTCATCATCGTGGGGCACCCCCGCGAGGAGACCGTGCAGGTCGCCGTAGGTCCGCGGTCGGTCGATCTGTCGTGGCACTTCTGAAAGAACTGTCGTCTTACCTGTCCGCAGTGTCTTGACACTGAAACGGATGTCTGTAACCTCCCGCCCTCCCGATGGCCCGACGGCTCGTCGGCAGCCCGGCAACGTTTTGGAAGGTTGATCATGCAAGGCACCTACACCGCGAAGCCCGCCGAGATCATCCGGTCGTGGTTTATCGTCGATGCGACCAACAAGCCCCTGGGGCGCATCGCGAGTGACATCGCCCGTATTCTCCGTGGCAAGCACAAGCCCACGTTCACGCCGCACATGGACACCGGCGATTTCGTCGTGGTGGTGAACGCCGACAAGGTGGCGCTCACCGGCGATAAGCTCACCAACAAGTTCTATTACAACTTCTCGGGCAGCCCGGGCGGTATGCGCGCGCGCTCCGCGGGCGACATGCTCAAGCACAAGCCCACCTACCTGATCGAGAAGGCCGTGCGGGGGATGCTCCCGAAGAACTCCCTCGGCCGCCAGATGGCCCGCAAGCTCAAGCTCTACGCCGACGGGAATCACCCGCACGTCGCGCAGCAGCCGAAGTCCCTCCCGTCGACGTTCTGATCGAGGCAACAGATTCTATGACCGTCCAGACCGAACGCCACTACGCCACCGGCAAGCGCAAGACTGCTGTTGCGCGCGTGTACATCCGTCCCGGCTCGGGGAACATCCTCGTGAACAACCGGCCGTACGACCAGTACTTTCCGCGCCCTGCCTCGCAGCTGCTGATTCTTCAGCCCTTCGAGATCGTCGAGGCGCTCGGTCGCTACGATGTCTCGGCTACCGTGGCGGGCGGAGGCCTCGCGGCTCAGGCCGACGCGGTTCGCTTCGGCATCGCGCGCGCCCTCACCGGCGCCGATGCCGAGCGCCGCACGCCCCTCAAGCGCCAGGGCCTTCTCACGCGTGACGCGCGTAAGAAGGAGCGCAAGAAGTACGGTCGCCCCGGCGCCCGCAAGCGCTTCCAGTACTCCAAGCGCTGATCGTCGGGGAGGGGCGTGTGCCTCTCCCGCGCCGCGCTCCCGTCCTCAGCTTCCCACGCTCACACTCTCATCCGACATCACCGTCACGGAGGGTTCCTCCATGTCTGCACCGGAACGTGTCCGCGTCGCCATCGTGGGCGCCACGGGCTACACGGGCGCCGAGCTGTTGCGCCTGCTCCTCGGCCACCCCCGCGTCGAGATCACGGCTCTCTGCGCCCGCGACAAGCTCACGCCGCGCGCCAGCTCGGTGCTCCCCTCGTTGGCGGGCGTCTGCGAGCTCCCCATCGAGCCCTTCGACGCCGACGCCGTAGCCCGCAAGGCCGACGTGGCGTTCTGCGCGCTCCCGCACGGCGCCTCGATCGAGTGCGTGCGCGCGCTTCGCGAGCGCGGCCTCACGGTGCTGGACCTCTCCGCGGATTTTCGCCTCCGCGACCCTGCCGTGTATGCGCAGTGGTACGGGGCCGCGCACGCTGCGCCGTCGCTCCTCGAAAGCGCTGTCTACGGCCTGCCGGAGCTCTACCGCGACACGCTGCGCGGGGCGAAGCTCGTGGCGGTGCCCGGGTGCTACCCCACGGCGAGTTCGCTCCCGATGCTGCCGCTCCTCGCGCGTGGCCTCGTGCGCAGCGACGACCTCGTGGTGCATGCGCTCTCGGGCGTGTCGGGAGCAGGGCGCACGCCCGCAGCGAGCACACACTTCCCGGAGAGCTCCGAGGGTGTGCGGAGCTACAAGGTCGCGGGCACTCACCGGCACACGCCCGAGATCGAGCAGACGCTCTCGTCCGTGGCAGGCAGCCCCGTCACGGTGACGTTCACCCCCACGCTCACCCCCATGACCCGCGGCATCCTCTCGACGGTGTACGCGAGGCCGGCGCGCGATGGCCTTCAGGTCGAGGCGCTCATCGAAGCCGCGAGGGCGTACTTCGCGGGCTCGCCCTCGGTGGCGGTGCTCGACGCGGGCACGCTCCCCGACACCCTCTGGGTGCGCGGGAGCAATCGTGCGCACGTGGCCTACTTTATCGACCGACGGGCCCACCGTGTGGTGGCCCGTGCGCGATCGACAACCTCGTGAAGGGAGCGTCGGGGCAGGCCGTGCAGTGCATGAACGTCGCGTGCGGATTCGACGAGGGCGAGGGCCTCAGGGCGCCTGCGATGTTCCCGTAGCGATCGCTTCGGGGATACATTCGCGCACTCACGCATGAGCACACGAATCGAAATCGTCGACGACAGGTCGAGCAGCGTGCCGAGCGACGGCGGCTTCATTCAAGTGCGTCGACTTCGGTTGCGCTCGCACTACGACGACGGCGCCGTGAGCGAGGTGTACCCCTACGACGTGGTCGACCGGCGCGCCCTCGACGCCGTGGTGATTGTTCTCTTCGCCGTGCGCGACGGCGCGCCCGACGACCCGCTCGTGTGCGTGCGCACGGCCCTTCGCCCGCCACTGGCGCTGCGCCAACAGCGGCGCCTCGCGGTGCCCGACGCGAGCCTCGAGGTGGAGTTGTGGGAGATGCCCGCGGGGCTCATCGAGGCCCACGAGACGGGCTTCGAGGGAG
>CAISKJ010000908.1 GCA_903885885.1 uncultured delta proteobacterium | reverse complement strand
GGGCGCGCATCGCGGGCGTGCTCGGCGACGACGGGGCCGAGCGCTTCCTGCGCGCCGCGCTCGGCGGCGACGACGCGGTGGTGCTCCGCGCGCACACGCACAAGCTGTCGCGCGACGCGGTGATCGAGCGGCTGCGGGCCGAGCTCCCCGAGGCCACGGTGACGGCGGGGCGGGTGTCGCCGCTCGCGGTGCGGGTGTCGGGCGGCGGCGACCCGACGCGCACCGCGGTGTTTCGCGAGGGCCTCGCGGGCGTGCAAGAGGAGGCCGCCCAGTGCGTCGCGCAGATGGCGGCGGTGCGACAGGGTATGTCCGTGCTCGACGTGTGCGCGGGCCGCGGCGGCAAGAGCGTGGTGGCCGCGATGGGCCTCGCGCAGAAGGGCTCGCTCCACGCCGTCGATCTCTTTCCCGAGAAGCTCGCGCGGCTCCGCGAGGAGCTGGCGCGCGTGGGGCTCGACGCGGGCCTCGACGTGTTCACCACCGCGGCGGACCTCACGCGCGGTGTGGGCGCGCTCGCCGCGAAGGCCCCCGCGCGGGGCTACGACGTGGTGATGGTCGACGCCCCCTGCTCGGGCCTCGGCACGCTGGGGCACCGGCCCGACCTGGTGGCGCGGCTCCGCGACGGCGCCGGGTGGAGCGCCCTCGTCGAGACGCAGCAGCGCATCGTCGAGACGGTGGCCCCGCGCGTGGCCGTCGGCGGCACGCTCCTCTACGCGGTGTGCACCCTCACGCGCGACGAGGGCGACGCGGTGATCGAGCGCTTTCTCGCGGCGCACGCGAACTTCAGCGCGGTCGCGGGCGACGCGTCGTTGCCCGAGCGGCTGCGCCCCGCGCGGGTGGTGCTCGACGCCGCCACCGACGGCACCGACGGCTTCATGGCGTGGCGTCTGCGACGCAGCGCATAGGGCTTCGCGGCGGCGCGCGCGCCGTGTGAAGATCGAAGGGTTCAACGCCCGCTGAAGGACGCTACCGCCGTGCACAACCCGCCTCGCATCGCGCGCCCCGCGTGGATCCTCGCGCTGCTCCTCCCCGCGTGCGCCGACCCGGCGCCCGCAACGACGACGCCGCCGGGCGATGCCTCCCTCGACGTCGCCGACGCGGTCGACGACCTCGCGCTCGATGGCCCCGACGACGCCCTCGACGCCGCGGTCGAGCCCGTCGATGTGCTCGACGCCGCCGATGCGCCGAGCGACGCCGCGGGCCGCGCGTGCGGCGTCGACGCCCCCTGCCCCGACGGGCTCGTATGCGCGGCCGGACGCTGCGCGCGCGACACCGGCGCGTGTGCGGGCGGCTGCGCCAACGACAGCCGCTGCGTGGCCGACGCGGGCCGCTGCACGCCCTTCGCGACGGGCGAGACCGACCCCGCGTGCACGCGCGAGATCCGCCCCGGGGTGTTCTCTCCCGCGGTGCAGTGCAGCTTCTCGGCGGCGCCCGCGGGCGATGCGTTCCCCGAGCACCTGCACGTGCTCTCGACGCCCATGGTGATGGACCTGCGGGTGTACCGCACGTCGCCCGACTCGCCCTCGCGGCCGTCGATCATCGCCGTGTTCGACGACGGCGCCGACGGGAGCTCGGAGCAGCCCACGGGGCTCCTGCGCGTGCTCGACGGCGCCACGTGTGCGCTGCAAGACAACCTCGCCGAGCAGCTCGTGTCGCACAGCTCGCCGCCCGCGGTGGCCGACCTCGACGGCGACGGCGTGCCCGAGATCGTGGCCTTCAAGGCCGGCGGCGGTCTCGTGGCGTTTCGCTATCAGGCCGCCACGGCCGACGACGCGGGCGCCGCGCGCGCCGGGTGGCGCGTGATGTGGCGCTCGACGCGCGACGGCGAGCCCTTCAACCCGACGAGCGGCGGGTGGGCGGGCCCGAGCATCGTCGACGTCGACGACGACGGCCGCCCCGAGGTGCTGCGCCACGGGATGGTGTTCGCGGGGCAGACCGGCGCGTACGTGGGCGGCGACGCGGTGCGCGCGCAGCTCGCAAGCACGTCCAACGGCGCCTTCTCGGTGGTGCTCGACGTCGACGAAGACGGCATCGCCGAGCTCGTCACCGGCGCGGGAATCTACGCGTGGAGCGCGCCCACGCGCTCGTGGGTGATCGAGAGCTGGTACGCGCGCTCCAACTGTGCGACCGCAGGCTGCGGCGACGGTCAGGTGGCCGTGGCCGACCTCGGCGACTGGACCTCCGCGCGCTTCACCGACACGGGCCTCCCCGAGGTGGCCGTGGTGTCGGCCGGGCACGTGCGCATCGACACGCTCGAGGGTCGCACCGTCTTCGGCCCCGTTCCCCTCCCCGGCGGCGGAACCGGTGGCCCGCCCACGGTGGCCGACTTCGACGGCGACGGCCGCCCCGAGGTGGCCACGGCGGGCGCGCGCGCCTACACGGTGTTCGACCCCGACTGCGCCGCCACGCCCTCGACGGCGCGTAGCGGAGGCCGCTGCGCGTCGGCCAACACCGCGGGCGTGCTCTGGTCGCAGCCGTCGCAAGACGCGAGCTCCAACGTCACGGGCAGCACCTCGTTCGACTTCGAGGGCGACGGCCGCGTCGAGGCCGTGTACGCCGACGAGTGCTTCGCGCGCGTGTACGACGGGCGCACGGGGGCGGTGCTCTTCTCGCAGCACCACTCGTCGTGCACCTGGTACGAGAACCCCGTGGTGGCCGACGTCGACGGCGATTTTCGCGCCGAGATCGTCGTGGGGAGCAACTTCAACTGCGGCTCGGCCACGACGGGCATCGCGTGCCCGGGCGTCGGCCCGCGCGACGTCGACACGCTCTTCGCGGGCGTGCGCTGCCAGGCGGCGAGCGACTGCATCTCGGGCGCGTGCGTCGAGGGCTTCTGCCGCTGCGAGGGCGACGCGCAGTGCTGCCCCGCGGCGGGCGACGGCGGCGCTCCCCGCGAGTGCACGTACGTGTGCGCCCCGCCCCCCGACGGGACGCCCGGCGCGGGCAACACCTGCCGCGCGTCGCGCCCCGTGGGCGTGCGCGGGCTGCGTGTGTACAGCGACATCGCCGACCGCTGGGTGGGCTCGCGGCCCCTGTGGAACCAGCACGTGTACAACGTCACCAACGTGAGCGACGAGGGCGCCGCGCCGCGTACGTCGCGCGTGGCTTTCAACTGGCGCGACCGCAGGCTCAATAACTTTCGCACGAACACCCAGGGCGGCGTGGAGCGCATGTCGTCGCCCGACGCCACGTCGTCGGTGCTCCGCTTCGAGTGCGGCGCCACGGGGGCGCGCATCACGGCGCGCGTGTGCAACCGCGGCACCTCACCGCTCGGCGACGGGCTCCCCGTGGGCGTGTTCGACGGCGACCCGGCCGCGGGCGCCAACCGCGTGTGCACCATGTCTACGCCGCGCGCGCTCATGCCCGGCGAGTGCGTCGACATCGCGTGCGCGTGGGCCACGCCGCCCACCACCACGCCCGGCGTCACGGTGTACGTGCGCGCCGACGACACCGCGACGCGCCGCGAGTGCGACGAAGGCAACAACCTCGGCACGCTCGCAGGCGTGCAATGTCGGCCTCCCGACTGAGCCGCGCGAACATACGAATCGAATCGCGACGATTACCTTGACGCGGCGCGAGGGTGCGGGTAGATACCGCTTCCCCTTTCGGGGCGTAGCGCAGCCTGGTAGCGCACCTGGTTCGGGACCAGGGAGTCGGAGGTTCAAATCCTCTCGCCCCGACAGAAGAAGAGCCTCGGAGACCTCAGTGTTTCCGGGGCTCTTCGCTTTCGGCCGTAGCAGAACCCTGGGCGAGAACCCGCAGGAACTACCGAGTTCGACAGGCCATTTGCTCCGAAGGTGCTCTTCATCCGCCTCCGCGGCCGCGCGGAAGAGCATTGACGGTGCCCAAGACCCCTGGAGCGAGAGGTTGCGTACCTCTCACTCCTTCGCGAGTAGAGTTCCCCAACAGGAACTCTGCATGACGACGCGAAGCCGGAGGACCAGGCCCGCGACCTCGCGCGCGCGTCGCCCCGACGCACTGGATCAGCTCGGTGCGGAGGAAGCTCGCACCCTGCTCTTCGCGCTGCTCGGCCGTCACCCCGACCTGCGTCCAGAGGCGCTCGAGATCGCCCGCGCGACCCTCACCACGGTGGACGTCGAGGACGTCGCGATCGCGGTCGCGGAGGCGGTGCTCGAGACGGAGCTCGACGACCTCAACGGGCGCGCCGGACGCCAGCGCGGGCG
>CAISKJ010000907.1 GCA_903885885.1 uncultured delta proteobacterium | reverse complement strand
TGCCGCGGCGGGCTCAACCACTGGGCCGTTCGCATGACCGCCGAGGGGACGGTAAACCCCGACGGTCGCATCGCGTTCGGCGGCACCGCCTGGGCCGTCGACCATGTGTTCTGCGGCCGCGGCCCGCGCCGCGGCGAGTACGACCTCGACCAGTTCTCGGGCGTGATCGACCGCGAGCTTCAGGAGTTTCAATCGGTGAACAACGACGGCGGGCGCTCCATCAACGACCCCACGGTGTTTCGCCGCGTGCGCTGCTTCGCCGCGCCGCCGGTGCCCCACGCGGCCGTGGCCCCTCCGCCCTTTCACCCGTCGGCCCCGCGGGCCTCGTGCGCGAGGCCCTGGTGAAGCCCCGCCTCCGGAGAGTTCTCACGGCGCTGCGCTCCCTCGCGCGCCGCGCGCTCGACCTGTTTCCCTTCACCTCGCTCGGGCTCCTCGTGCTCGGCGGCTGCGCCCTCGCGCTCTTCACCTACGGCGTGCGGCGCATCGACCTGGTGCTCCTCGTCATGGGCTCGGTGGGCCTCGCGCTCGGCGCGCTCACGTGCCTCGTGGTGTGCGCCACCGCGGTGGGCGTGTGGCTCTCGCTGCGCAAACGATCGGGCGGCGAGCCCCTGCGCCTCGAGTGCGGCTACCCCACGCGCACGGGCTTCTCGGTGTCCAACCTCTGGTACGTGCCCTTCGTGAAGGTGCGCTGGACGTGGGTGTCGCCCGAGGCGAAGGTCACGCTCGTTCCCCTTCGCAGAAGGCTCCACGAAGAGATCACCCCCGCGCGCCGTGGGCTCTACGAGGCCATCGTGCGGCGCGTCGAGGTGAGCGACGCCTTCGGCCTCACGCGCGTGGCCTTCGAAGCCACCGAGCGCCGCGCCATGCGCCTCGCGCCCTCCGTCGGGATGCTCAAGCAGATGCACGTCGTACGGTCCATCGCGGGCGGCGACAACGTCTCGCACCCGGCGGGCCCCCCGGAGGGAGAGCGCGCCGACATGCGCCACTACGCCCCCGGCGACCCGATCAAGTTCGTGCTGTGGAAGGTGTACGCGCGCACCCGTCAGCTCGTGGTGCGCACGCCCGAGCGGGCCATCAGCCCGGTGCGCCAGACCGTGGCGTACCTCGTCGCGGGCGGCGGCGACGAGCCCGCCGCCGGGGCCGCGCGCGTGGCCGTCGACAGCGGCGCGCTCGGCAGCGAGTGGGTGCTCGGCGCCGACGGCAACGACGCCTACGCGAGGTCCAACGCCCAGGCGATGGAGGTGCTCGCGAAGTCGGCGCACGCCTCGCCCGAGCAGCAGGGCGCGGGGCTCGCGAAGTTTCTGAGCGCCGCCACGCCGGGCGCCTCTGTGGGGCGCGCCGTGGTGTTCGTGCCCGCCACGCCGGGCCCGTGGCTCGACAAGGTGCTCGCCGCCGTGCGCGCGCGCTCGTCGCCCAACCAGTCGGTGTCGCCCGTCGAGTTCGTGGTGTGCGCCGACGGCATCTCGCGCAAGCCCAGAGCATCACTTCTCGCGCGGCTCATGCTCGCGCCCGAGCGCGACGGCGACGCGGGCCCCGTGCACACCGCCGAACTCGCCAAGGTGGTCGGCGCGCTCTCGGCCGCGCGGTCGCGCGTGCTCATCGTCGACCGCGTCGCGGGCAGGGTCTACGCCGACGGTTACCAGCGCGTCCTGGAGGCGCCCGCATCATGATCCGCAAGATCCTCTCGGGCTGGCGCCACCCGGTGCGCCTCGTCGCGATGGCGCTCGCCGCGCTCTCGCTCGCGTGGGGCGTCGCGCTCACCGAAGGGCTCGCGGCCGCGATGGCGGGCGCCGCCCTCGGCGTCATCGCGGGCGAGCTCCTGGGCCGCTCGCGCGTGCGCACGGGCGTCGTGCTCGGGGGCTTCTGGCTCTTCGTCCTCGTCGCGTGGAAGGGGGGAGCCTACGCCCTCACCACCGAGTGGCTCGCGGGCGCCGTGGGCCCCGGCAACGCGCTCGCGAGCGTGGGCGTGGTGCGCTTCGGCACGCTGGCCTTCACCCTCGTGGGGGCGCTGCGCGCGCTCGCGGTACGCAGGCCCGCGGCCCTCGCGCTCGAGCTCGGGTTCATCGCGGTGGCCGTCACGAGCGTCTTCGCGGCGCACCGCGACGGTGTCATCGCGCGCCCGCTGTGGCTGTCTGATTGGGCGTGGCAGCAGGGCATCGACCCGTCGCAGGTGTTCCTCGTGGTGGGCGCCGTGGCGGTGGGCCTGCTGGCCATTCTGCTCGTGGCCGAGACGAAGAGCGGTCGCTCCCTCTCGTCGCTCGCGGCGCTCGCGGGCCTCGCGGTGCTGGCCGTGATGTTCATCAACGTGGTGGGCGCGCCCACGCCGCACCCCGAGAGCGTGCTCGGCCTCACCGACGCGGGGCAGGGCGAGCCCCCGCGCCCCTCCCGCGACGCGGGTCATCAGGGGCAGCAGCCCGGCGAAGAGGGCGACGGCGGCGATCGGCGCAACGGCACCGACGGCGGCGGCAACGACGTGACCGACGGCGGCGGCGGCGACAACGACGCGCTCGACGCGAGCGACGGCGCCGGCGGCGGCAACGACGTGACCGACGGCGGCGGCGGTGGCGGCGCCGATGGCGGCGACGGC
>CAISKJ010000906.1 GCA_903885885.1 uncultured delta proteobacterium | reverse complement strand
CCGCCGACGACGAGCCCGCGCCCGAGGCCGCCCCCGACGCGGCGCCCGACGCCTACGCCCCCGCCGTCGACGATGCGCCCCCGCGCGCCCCATCGCCCGCCGAGGTGTCGTCGAAGCCCCTCACGCAGCAGGCGCAGGCGCAGGCGCCCACACGCCCCCCGCCGCCGCCGAAGACGCGCGAGCCCGTTCCGCCCATCGTGCCCTCGCTGCCGCTGTCGGGGCACTGGCTCGCCCGGTCGCGGCGCGAGCGCGCCGACCTCGCCGACGCGCCCGCGCTCGGGTGGGTGCTGCTCATCACGGGCCTCGCCGCGTGCGCCGTGGGCTTCGGGCTCATGTACGACCAGCAGGCGCTCCTCTTCGCGACCGCGCGGCCCGAGACGCCCGTCAACCCCGACCTGCTCGTGCTCATGGGGGGCGCGGCCGCGGCCGGCGTGCTTCTCGTGGTGCTCGCGGTGGTGGCCTTCGACCGCAACCGCGGCCGCGTCGACGCCGAGCTCGCCAAGATGCCGCCGCTCTTCCGCTGGCTGCGCGAGTCGCCGGACCGCGTCGTGTGGGCCTACGTCATGGAGACCACGCTCATGCGCGGCGACGTGGCGGTGGGCGCCGACTTCACGCTCTTCGTGGGCTACGACACGGGCGCGCTCGAGCACACGCCCCTCGTGGCCACCACGCTGGCCGAGAGCGCCGTCGACCTCGAGGCCGTGAGCAAGCTCACGCGCCACGCCACGCTCGGGTACTCCGACGTGTACCGCGAGGCCTTCGCGCGCAGCCCATCGTCGCTGCGCAGGCCCTGGGGGCGCACCGTGCAGGAGGCCTTCGTGTACGATCCCACGCCGCGATGACGTACTCGACGGAACTGCGCGCCATGCTCCTCGCGACCCTCGCCGGCTGCTCGTCGACGGTCGTCTCCAGCGACGCGGCGACGCCCGACGTCACCGCGCCCGACCGCACCGTACCCGACGCCACCGTACCCGACGGCACCGCGCCCGACGCGCCGCTGTGCCCGGGGCGCACGTCGCGCGAGTGCCTCACCGAGGCCGAGGTCGAGGCCCGCATTCGTATGCCGCCGAAGGGCGGCGTCCCGCCCAGCGACGCCGCCGTCGACGTGCCGCCCATCACCGCGCCCCGGGGCCCCAGCGGGTGCTACGTGCCCGAGGCCGTGCGCAACGGCTGCTGCATCCCGTCGGTGCTCGTCGAGCGCGAGGGCGACCGCTGCTGTTACACCTACTGCGAGGGGGCCTGCTGCGGTCGGCCGTTTCTGGTGGGCGGCCTCGCGCGTCGCGCCGCGTGCGTCGACGACTCGCCCTGGGCGCCCCTCGCGACCGCGCCCGCCGCGCTCGATGCCGACACGCGTGCGGCCCTCGCCCGCGCGTGGCGCGACGACGCGCTCCTCGAGCACGCCTCGGTGGCCTCCTTCGCGCGCTTCACGCTGCAGCTCATGGCCCTCGGCGCGCCGCCCGACCTCGTGGCCGACGCGCAGCGCGCGGCCCTCGACGAGGTGGACCACGCGCGCCGCTGCTTCGCCATCGCCGCCAGAT
>CAISKJ010000905.1 GCA_903885885.1 uncultured delta proteobacterium | reverse complement strand
TCTCGACGGGTTTGGCGAGCGCGACGAGGGCGCCGCCAACGCCGTTCGCATGGCTCGCACGCCCAACCTCAACGCGCTCACCGAGCGCTTTCCGCACACGCTCATCGGCACGAGCGGGCCCGACGTGGGGCTCCCGCGCGGACAGATGGGCAACAGCGAGGTGGGCCACCTCAATTTCGGGGCGGGGCGCATCGCGCAGATGGACATCTCGCGCATCGACGTGGCCGTGGCCGACGGGAGCCTCGCGAAGAACCCCGTGATCGGTGACGTGTTCGCGCGGGCGAAGGCCCTCGGCGGCGCGGTGCACCTGCTCGGGCTGGTGTCCAACGGCGGCGTGCACAGCTCGCTCGAGCACCTGCTCGCGCTCGTCGACAGCGCGGCCGCGGCGGGCGTCGCGGTGAAGGTGCACGCCTTCCTCGACGGGCGCGACACGCCCCCGCGGTGCGCCGAGGAGTTTCTCGCGCGCCTCGACGCGCAGCTGCAGGGCAAGGGCGAGATCGCCTCGATGTCGGGCCGCTACTGGGCGATGGACCGCGACCAGCGGTGGGACCGCGTCGCGCGCGCCTACGACGCCGTCGTGCACGCGCGCGCCCCACGCTTCGCCACGTGGCGCGAGGCCCTCGCGGCGGCCTACGCGCTCGGGCAGAACGACGAGTTCGTCGAGCCCCGGGTGATCGGCGCGTACGCGGGGGTGCAGCACGCGCGCGACACGGCGCTGTTCTTCAACTTTCGCCCCGACCGCGCCCGCGAGATCACCCTCGCGCTCACCGCGGCGGAGTTCAATTTCTTCGACCGCGGGAGCGCGCCGCGCTTCGCCCGCTACGCGTGCATGACGCAGTACGACCCCACGCTCGCGCTCCCCGTCGCGTACCCGAAGGAGTCGTACCCCGACATCTTTCCCGAGCTCATCTCGCGCGAGGGCCTCGGGCAGTTTCGCTGCGCCGAGACCGAGAAGTATGCCCACGTGACCTACTTCTTCAACGGCGGCCGCGAGGTGCCCTACGCGGGCGAAGAGCGCGCCCTGGTGCCCAGCCCCCGCGACGTGGCCACCTACGACAAGAAGCCCGAGATGAGCGCCCCCGAGGTTACGCGCGTGACCGCCGAGGCCGTGCGCAGCGGGCGCTACGACTTCGTGCTGGTGAACTACGCCAACCCCGACATGGTGGGCCACACGGGCGTGCTCGACGCGGCCATCAGCGCCGTCGAGACGGTCGACCGCGGCATCGGCGAGCTCACGCGCGCGGTGCTCGACGTGGGCGGCGCCATGATCATCACGTCGGACCACGGCAACTGCGAGACGATGGTCGACCCCATCACGGGGGCCGCGCACACGGCGCACACGCTCAACCCGGTTCCGCTGTGGTTCGTGCGGGGCGCCGACGAGGGGCACAAGGTGCTCCTGCGGCACGGTCGCATCTGCGACGTGGCCCCCACGATGCTCGAGCTCATGGGCCTCGCGCAGCCCGCGGCGATGACGGGCCGCTCGCTCTTTCACCTCTGAAGCGCGGCGCAGGGCTCGCGCGCCGGCGCGGCGATGTGCCTGATTTGCTTGCTACGGCAGACCTTTGACCGGCACTCTATCGCCTTGTGCGGCGCGCGATCGCCGCGCCGCGAGGCGCATGAAGACCTTGTCGCTGACGGAGGGGATGCCGGAGGCCGAGAAGGCCCGCAAGGTTCGCCTGTTGACCTCCGTGCTGCGCACGATGGTGGTCATGGGCGCGCTGGGCCTCGTCGCCGCGATCGTCGACGGGCGCAACGACACGCGGGTGACGCTGAGCTTCTACGCGCCTGTTTTTCTAGGCATCTTCTGGCTGAGCCGCGCGGTTCGGCGCGGTCGCGTCGAGGCCGTCGCCTGGTCGGTGTCGCTCTTCTTCTGGATGATCATCGCCTTCGTGACCCTCTTCTTCGGCGGCCTCCAGGGGGAGAACGCCGCCTGCTTCGGGGTGTGCACCATGCTCGTGGGCAGCGTGGTGGGCGGCCGGGCCGCGGTGGCCCTCGCCGCGGCGTCGTCGTCGTGGTGCGCGCTCATCGCCGTGCTCGAGACGCACCACGCGCTGCCCGCGCCGCTCGGGCACTACAGCGCCATCAACTCGTGGACGGCGATCACCGTCGCGCTCGTGATGATCTCGGTGCTGCTGCGCAACTCGCTCGACTCGATGCGCGAGATGCACGAGCAGGCGCAGGAGAGCGCGGCGCAGCGCGACGAGGCCCTGCGGCGGTCGATTCAGGCGCAGAAGATGGAGCTCGTGGGCAACCTCGCGAGCGGCGTGGCCCACGATTTCAACAACCTCCTGTCGGTGATTTCGAGCGCGTCCGAGTCGCTGCGCGCCGAGCTGGGCCCCGGGCGTTCGGGCGGGGTCGAGCTCCTCGACGACCTCGACGCGGCCACGTCGCGCGCGGTGCTCATGACCCGGCAGCTGCTCTCGTTCGGGGGCAACCAGCCCGGCGACCTCACGCGCGTCGACCTCGGAGAGACGGTGCAGGCCTTCGGCCCCATGCTGCCGCGGCTCATCGGCGCCAAGATCGCGGTCGACCTGCAGATCGACCCCGGCGCGGTGGTGCTGGCCTCGCGCGTGGGCATCGAGCAGGTGCTGCTCAACCTCGCGGTGAACGCGCGCGACGCGATGCCCAAGGGCGGGCGCCTCTCGCTCCAGGTGCGGGTCGACGAGGCCTCGGTGCGCCTCCTGGTCAGCGACTCGGGCGTCGGCATGGACGCCGCCACGCGGGCGCGCATCTTCGCGCCCTTCTTCTCGACCAAGGCCACGGGCACGGGCCTCGGGCTCGCGACCGTGAGCGAGACGGTGACGCGCTTCGGCGGCACGATTCGCGTGCAGAGCGAGCCGGGCCAGGGGAGCACCTTCGAGATCTGCCTCGCGCGGGCCCATGGGCGCGCCGCGGGCGAAGCCCAGCTCGCGGGCGAGGCGACGACGGGGGCGCCCCACGCGGAGCGCTTGCTGCTGGCCGAAGACGACCCGCTGGTGCGACGCGCGACGGTGAGGGTGCTCGAGCAGGCCGGCTTCGACGTGGTGGCCGTCGCGAACGGCGCCGAGGCGTTGAGCGTTCTCGAGCAGGGGCAACACTTCGCGTGCGTGGTGAGCGACATCGCGATGCCCGTGCTCGACGGCGACGCGCTCGCCGAGCGCCTCGGCGAGCTCTACCCCGCGCTGCCGTTGGTGTTGATGAGCGGCAACCGCGCGCCCGCCGCGGAGTCTCCCGGCGGGCACCACGCGTTCCTCGAGAAGCCGGTCGATCGCGCGACGCTGCTCGGCGCGAACGACCGGGTCTGCGGCAGGGGCTGAGCGGGCGGCGCTACGCGGCGGTGCGCGCGGCGCTGTGCGTCTCTTCGCTCGACGTCGCCGGGGTGGCGTCGTCGTTGGTGGGCGCGCCGGGGGCCTCGAGCGCGGCGGCGATCACCTGGCTCATGTCGTCGGCGAAGATGAACTCCATCACGCCGCGCACGGCCTCGGGCACCTCGTCGACGTCGGCGCGGTTGCGCGAGGGGAGCACCACGCGGGTGATGCCCGCCCGGTGCGCCGCGAGCACCTTGGCCTTGATGCCGCCGACGGGCATCACGCGGCCGCGCAGGGTGGCCTCGCCCGTCATCGCGGTGTCGTTGCGCACGCGGCGCCCGGTGAGCAGCGACGTGAGCGCGGTGAAGATGGTCACGCCGGCCGAGGGCCCGTCCTTGGGCACGGCGCCCGCGGGCACGTGAATGTGCACGTCGTGGCTCGCCAGAAAGGCCGGGTCTACGTGGAGCGCGCCGGCGTTGCTGCGCACGTAGGTGAGCGCCGCGCGGGCAGACTCTTTCATCACGTCGCCGAGCTGGCCCGTGATCTCGACGCCGCCTTTGCCGGGCATGCGCGAGGTCTCGATGAAGAGAATGTCGCCGCCGACGGGCGTCCACGCGAGGCCCGTGGCGACGCCGGGCACCGACGTGCGCTCGGCCACCTCGCTGAAGAAGCGTGCCTTGCCGAGGAGCTTCACGAGGTCTTTCTCTTCGAGGGTGCGCGCGACGGGGAGCGCGTCGGTGGTGCGCGCCACCTCGAGGGCGAGCGCCCTGCAGAGGCGCGTGATCTCGCGCTGCAGCTGCCGCACGCCGGCCTCGCGGGTGTAGTCGCGGATGATGGCGCGCAGCGCGCCGTCGCTCACCGCGAGGGTGCTCTCGGGGATGGCGTGCTCCTTGAGCTGCTTCGGGATCAGGTGGCGCCGCGCGATGTTGTGCTTCTCGTCGGCGGTGTACCCCTGGAGCTCGATCACCTCGAGGCGGTCGCGCAGCGGGCCCGAGAGGGGGCCGAGGTCGTTCGCGGTGCACACGAAGAGCACCTCGGAGAGGTCGAAGGGCACCTCGACGTAGTGGTCGGTGAAGGTGCGGTTCTGCTCGGGGTCGAGCACCTCGAGGAGGGCCGCCTCGGGGTTGCCCTGCCAGCCATGGGCGAGCTTGTCGATCTCGTCGAGGAGCACCACGGGGTTCTTCACCTTGGCCTTTCGCATCGCGTGCATGATGCGCCCCGGGAGGGCGCCCACGTAGGTGCGACGGTGCCCGCGCACCTCGGCCTCGTCGCGCACGCCGCCCAGCGAGATGCGCAGGAAGGGCCTCCCCGTCGCGTCGGCGATCGACTGGCCGAGGGAGGTCTTGCCCACGCCGGGAGGGCCCGCGAGGCAGAGGATCGTGCCGCGGGGGTTGCCCGAGAGCTTGAGCACGGCCATGTGCTCGAGGATGCGCTTCTTCACGTCTTCGAGGCCGAAGTGGTCGGCATCGAGGCGCGCGGCGACGGCGTCGAGGTCGTCGTTCGAATCGGCGCGCTTCGTCCACGGCAGGTCGGCGAGCCACTCGAGGTACGTGCGAATCACGTGCGACTCGGCGTTCTGCGCGTTCATGCCCTCGAGCCGTCGGAGCTCGCGGTCGGCCACGGTGCGGGCGTCGGGCGAGAGCCCGGCCTCGTCGAGGCGCGCGCGCAGGGCCGAGAGCTCGTCGTCGCTGTTGTGCTCCTCGCCGAGCTCGCGCTTGAGCGCGCGGATCTGCTCGCGCAGCAGGGCGTCGCGCTGGTTCTTTCCGAACTCCTTGCGCACGTCGGTCTCGATGCGGCTCTTGAGCTCGTTGAGCTCCTTCGCCTCGGCGAGGAGCGTGGCGACGAGGCGCAGGCGCGCGGTCACGTCGAGCTCGCGCAGCACGCGCAGCTCCTTCTCTTGCGAGAGTCCGAGGGCGGCGGCGATCTGGTCGGCCACGGCGCCCGGGTCGTTGCCGTCGGCGCTCACGTTGTTGAGCGCGCCGCCCGACTGCGCGGCGAGCGAGGTCGCGTGGTCGCGGAGGGTCTGCGCGAGGAGCTGCGCCTCGGGGCCCTGGTCGTTGAACTCCGCGGCGTCGGTGCCCTCGGCGCGCCAGTACGGCTCGGTGCGCGCGAGGCGCGTGAGGTGGAGGCGCCCGAGGCCCTCGAGCGTTACGCGAAAGCCGCGGTCGCGCGTGCGCTCGAGGCGCGTCACGCGGGCCCACGTTCCGATGTCGTGGAGGTCGCCCTCGGCGGGGTCGGAGACGTTGGCGTCTTTCTGAAAGGCCACCCCGATGATCGCGCCCGGTGCGAGCGCGTCGAGGAGGGCGACGGAGCGCACGCGACCGACGGGGAGCGTGAGCGTCGTGCCAGGAAAGAGGGTCCCGCTGCGGAGCGGGAGCACGGGAAAGGGAGACGCAGGCGTGGTCACACCGCGGCGTGCCAGGGTCATCGGGGAGGCTCCTTGTCGAGGGACCACATGCGTGCGAACGAGTCGCGCAACGGCGCGGATCGCACGTGAGGGGGCATCACACGAAATGCCTGTTTCTAAGCCCAACAGCGCAGTCGGTGAGGCGTGGGAGCGAAAGTAAATACGCTTTCACCGGCGTCAACCCCCGCGCTGCGAAAGGGCGCGATGCGACCCGTCGCGCGCGCTGCGCATCGGAGTGTGGCCTTGCGTCGGGCCTTGCGGGTACCGTCGCGGCGAAGGAGACGACAGTCATGGCCAAGGTAGGGGTGATCGGTACGGGCGACGTGGGCAAGGTGCTCGCGGCGGGCTTCAAGAAGCACGGACACGACGTGCGAATCGGCAGCCGCGAGGGCACCAAGCTCGCGCAGTGGTCGGCCGAGACGGGCATCGCCGAGGGCACCTTCGCCGCGGTGGTGGCAGACGCCGACGTGGTGGTGCTCGCGGTGTCGGGGCACGTCGCGAGCGACGTGGTGCGGCCGCTCGCCGACGCGCTCGCGGGCAAGGTCGTGCTCGACGCGACGAACCCCATCAGCGGCCCGCCCGTGAAGGGCATTCTGCCGTTCTTCACGGGCCCCAACGACTCGCTGATGGAGCAGCTTCAGAAGCTCGCGCCGGCCGCGCGCTTCGTGAAGATGTTCTCGTGCGTGGGCAACGCGAGCATGGTGAACCCGGCTTTCGAAGGCGGCCGCCCCACGATGTTCATCGCGGGCGACGACGGCGACGCGAAGGCGCAGGCCATCGCGATTCTCGACCAGTTCGGGTGGGACTACGAAGACATCGGCGGCGTCGAGGGCGCGCGCGCCATCGAGCCCCTGTGCCGCGTGTGGTGCGCGTCAGGCTTTCTTCACAATCAATGGACGCACGCCTACAAGGTGCTCAAGCGCTGAGCGTCACCGCGCTACGCCCCGCGCGTGCAGCGTGCACCACGCGGGGCCGTAGGCCTTCGCCTCGACGCTCGCCGCGCCCGCGAGGCGCGCCAGCAGCGTGAACTCGGCCGGGGTGTAGGCCCTGCGCACCGACTGAAACCCGTCGTACACGATCACCGGCCACGGCGTGGCGAGCGTGATGAGCGCGAGCGACCCCAGCGCGGTCACGGCGCTGCGAAAGATGTCCACCACGAGGATGCCGCCCGGCGCGGTGTGAATCGCCTGCGAGATCATGCGCACCACCTGGCCCGGCGAGAGGTGGTGCACGGCCTGGGTGCAGAGAAACAGGTCGACGTCGTTGCGCGCGCGCAGGGCGCTGAGGTCGAGCGCGTCGCGCGCCTCCCAGGCCACGTCGGTGACGTGCGCGCGCTCGGCCTCGCGGCGGCCGAGGGCCACGTACTCGGGCGCGAGGTCGGACGAGGTGACGCGCAGCCGACGCCCCGGGGGCATGTGCCGGCTGAGGTGCCGCGCGTACCCGCCGGTGCCCGCGGCGAGGTCGTAGACGTGCGCGTCGTCGCGGTCGCCGAGGGCCTCGAGCACGGCGCGCGTCCACACGTCGTAGGAGCCCAGCGAGACGTTCACCTTGTGCAAGAGGCGCATGGTGAAATCCTTGAGCGCCTGCGGCACGCCCGCGACGTCGAGGATCTCGGGCCCGCCGCTGCGGAGCGCGGCGTCGACGCGGGCGACGCCGCGGTCGATGGCGCTCGCCGACGAGGGCGTGAGGCGCAGCTCCGCGAGCAGCTGCGCGGCGCTGGCGTC
>CAISKJ010000904.1 GCA_903885885.1 uncultured delta proteobacterium | reverse complement strand
TGGTGTTGTGGTCGAAGGTGCCTCCCGACATCGCCTCGACGGAGAAGACCTCACCGTCCCAGAGAATGTGCTTCTCGGTCGCGGCGGCCTCCATCGCGAGGTACTCCTCGATCGAGACCCGGGGGCTACGCGCGGCGGTCGAGGTCATTGTGCGAGCGTATCAGACGCGTGCGTACGGAGGCGCGACGAGCTTCGGCGGGGCTCAGCCTGTGGGGTTCGCGGGCGGGTCGGCGGGCTTCTTCTCGTCGTCGCTCTCCGTGCGGCTCACGCTCCCCCACGGCGCGCGCGAGGCGCCGCGCAGGTCGGGAAAGAGCGCGTCGACATCGGCGCGCTCCGCGAAGAGGGCTTCGCCCCAGCGCGCGATGGGCGCGTAGAGCGTGGCGAGGTTCACCCACGTGCGGTGCTGCTGCTCGTACCAGTCGGTGCCCCCGGTCTGGAGCCCGAGACCGAACGCTTCGAAGAGGTCCGCGGCGTGTTTGCGCGCGTCGGCCTCGTCGGTCGCGCGAAACATCTTGCCGTCGAGGCGCACCACGGCGGGGCGCGCGCGGTAGATATCGGCGAGTCCCATGAGGTCGTTGGCGCGGTCGATGTAGCCCGTGCCCGGCCGAATGATGTCGATGAGCTTCAGCATCTCGGGGTCATCGCTGAGGTTGTGCTCCGCGCAGGAGAACATGCGATCGCGCACCTCACCCGACGCAAGGTCGAGCGCTGGTGACACCTTCGCGGTCGACAGCGAGCCCGACGTGAGACGGTAGCGGTGGTGCGCATAGATCGCGGCGCGGGCGGCGCCTTCGAGCGCGTCGAGCGTCGCGAGGTCGAAGAGCTTCACCAGCGCGAGCTTCGCGAACTCGGCGCGCACCGCGGGATCGCGGCAGAAGGCGGCGACGCGCAGCGCGGCCAGCGCGGCGAGCTGGAGGTTGCCCTTGAGCGGTGTCTCAGCCGAAGGGATGAGCGCGGCGAGCGCAGCGAGGTTGCCCTCGTAGTGCGCGCGGTCGTCGGCGAGCGGGGCGACGGCCTCGTTGGGCGGGCGCGCAGCCTCGGCAGCGGTCTCGGGCGGCGCGTTGCCAGCGGGCGCGCCCTTCTTCGTCTGAGTTGATCGCGGAGATTTCGCCATAGGCGAGCACGGTGAGGAGATTCTCCGCGCGCGTCAACGAATTTTCGTCGCGGGGCACTCGATGCAAGGCGCCAATCATGAAGTTTCGTCGAGGAGTGCCTGACGACAGGCGGCTTCGAACGAACGTTCATTGAAAAGTGCCTGTTGAAAGGTACTTTGGGACCAGCGTTCGTCGAAATGCGGTCGACGACAGGCACTTTGGGACGAACGCTGGTCAAAAAGCGGTCGACGACAGGTGCTTTGGGACGAACGTTCGTCGCAGAGCGCGATTCTGCGGCGATTACGCGCGATGCGCGTGCGGGGGCGCGGCGCAACGGGTCATCGCGATCGGCTGGGCGTGGCGCCGGGCTCGCGATCGAACACGTCGGCGACGTCGATCGCGAATCCCTCGCAGATGCGGGCGAGCGTGGTGAAGGTCACGTTCGCGCCACCGGCCTCGATGCGCTGGTACTGCTGCATCAGCATCCCGCAGCGCGCGCCGGCTTCCTCCTGCGTCCAGGCGCGGGCTTCGCGAAGCTCGCGGAGCTTCGCGGTGAACCGCCGTTGCAGCTCGCGATACGCGGCGCCCTCGTACTGAGGTTGTCGTTCGACGCGTCGGCGCCGCGGAGCGGGCATGCGCGCGATGGGGTTGCACCCCAGGCTTGAGCACCACAACGCTAGTGTTGTATAGCGGCCGTGTGTGGGGGCATTGGGGCTCAACCACGCGAAAGAGGCTTCGAGATGATGCGATGGTTCGTGATGTTGATCGCGTGCGCGCTGGTCGCGTGCGGCACGCCGAGCGGCGGCGGCGGTGGGTACTACCCGCCCGACCCCGACGGCGGCACGATGCAGGTGTGTACCCCCGGCGCCACGGTGGCGTGCGCGTGCGCGGGCGGTTCGAGCGGCGTACAGACGTGCAACAGCGCGGGCACAGGCCTCGGCGCGTGCATGGGATGCCAGCCAACGGGGACGCCCGATGCGGGAACATGCACGCCGAATTGCGCCGGGCGCACCTGCGGCGACAACGGCTGCGGAGGAACGTGCGGCGCGTGCCCGATGGGGCAGACGTGCAGCGCGGGCGGCACCTGTGCTGCGGTGATGACGTGCCAGCCCCGTTGCAGCGGGCGAGCTTGTGGCCCCGACGGCTGCGGCGGCTCGTGCGGCACCTGCCCTGGCGGCGGGAGCTGCAACCCGATGAACGGGACGTGCTGCACGCCCAACTGCGCCGGGCGAAGCTGCGGCCCCGACGGCTGCGGCGGAACATGCGGCACCTGCACGGGGAGCCTCGCGTGTGACTCGGTGCGCGGCACCTGCACGCCGACGTGCGTGCCCACCTGCGCGGGTCGCAACTGCGGCCTCAACAACTGCGGCACGGGGTCGTGCGGCACCTGCGCAGCGGGCCAGTCGTGCTCTCCGTCGGGCGTTTGCCAGTCGACATGCTTCGCCGCCCCCGGCGACCCATGCGACATCGACTCCGACTGTTGCGCCGACGGTGGCATCACCACCCGGTGCGTCAACCTTCGAGGGATTGGCCGGGTTTGCACGGCGACCTGTGGCTCGGGCTCTGACTGCTCGAGCGGCTGCTGCATCTCGACGACGACCGGGTCACGCGTATGCACCACCGCGCTGCGCTGCCCAAACACCTCGCTCTGCTATGCGCGCATCGATCAGGCGTGCGGTCGCGACGCCGACTGCTGTCCGGATACTGCGACGGGCTACTCCGCTGCCTGCGCCTGCGCGGGGTCGAACTGCACCTGCCGCGTGCTCTGCGCGCAGAACAGCGACTGCGCGAGCGGCTGCTGCGCGCGCCGCACCGACGGCATCCTCGTGTGCAGCGCCGCCTCCGCCTGCCCCTGAGCCTTCCCCAACTACGCCCGCTGACATCCATTCGCTTCGAAGCGTTGGCCCCCGCTCCTGCGAGGGCAGTCGCCGTTCAGGTATCGTCGTTCGATGACCCTCACGGCTCCGCTCGACGCTCGACGCATGACGCCCCTCGCGTGGTGCGCGCTCCTCGTACTCGTTGCTGTCGCGTGCGCTGAGGTCGCGCGTCCGCCCGCCGCCGCTACGCGCGAGCGTGATGCTGCGGCGCCCGTCGTCGACGTGGTGCTCCTCGGCGGCGATGCGCCACCACCGCCGCCGCTCCCTTGCGATCGCGCGCGTTGCGGGCACGCGGGGGAGCCCTGCTACAACGAAGCGTGCGAGGGCCTCGCGGAGTGTCGTGACGGCTTCTGCGTCGCCTGTCCTCGCCCCAGCGACACGGTGTGCTCTGGCCGCTGCACCGACCTCGCGAACGACCCGAGCAACTGCGGTCGTTGCGGCCTTGTGTGCCACCCGCTCGGGTGCCTCACTCCGCAAACCGCGTGCGGGCGGTGCCCGGCGGGCCGCGCTGACTGCGATGGAGACTGTCGCAACGCGTGCGAGGCCGACATCACGGGCGACGCGTGCCACTGCGGGGGCTGCGCCGTCGACTGCAACGCGTATCCGTGGGTAACGAGCGCGCGGTGCGACGGCTGCGCGTGCGTGCTCACCAGGTGCGCGGCGGGGCACGCCGACTGCGACCTGATTCCGAGCACCGGCTGCGAGGCTGACACGCGCACCGAGCGCTTCAACTGCGGCATGTGCGGTCACGTTTGCGAGGAGGGGCAGGTGTGCCGCGACGGCGCGTGCGTGCGTGACGACTGCGTCGACGCGGGTTGCAACACGCAATGCGCCGCGGGGCTCACTCGCTGCGGGCGCGCCTGCGTCGACCTCGGAGGGCACTTCTTTCACTGCGGATCGTGCGGAGTGCGTTGCGCAACCGGGGAGCGCTGCGCGGGTGGCCGCTGCGTACGCCCCACGTGCGGCGCGAGCACGGGGTAGAAGCAGAAGCGGCCTGAACCTCGCGCTTGACGCCCGCGGTCGCGGAGTGATTGCGTCGCAGCGAGGCATCGAAGAAGCGCCGTGTACATCGACCGGATCGTGATCAGCAACGTGAAGGGCTTCGGCCCCAATCAGGTCGACGTGTCGCTCGATCGCGGCGACGGCACCTACGCGGGGTGGACGGTGTTCGCCGGGCGCAACGGCGCGGGCAAGACGACCCTTCTTCGCGCGGTGGCGCTCGCGGCGCTCGGCGTACAAAGCGCGGTGCGAATCATGGATTCGTTCGAGGGATGGATTCACAACCCGTCGACGGCGAGCAGCGCGAAGGTGCTGGTGACCCTGATCCCGAGCGAGCTCGACACATTCACACCGCCCGAACCGCGCCCCCGACAGCTTGTCACCGAGCTCCACTGGATCGCACCCGCTCCCGGCCTCGAACCCAGAATCGGCAGCACCGAGGATGGCGGAGTCTCTGGCCCCTGGTCTGACCAGAGCGCGGGCTGGTTCCTCGCGGGTTATGGCCCCTTTCGACGGCTGTCGGGGCAGACCGTCGAGGCGCAACGCATGATGGGCCGCTCACCCCAGATCTCGCGCGTGGGCACGCTCTTCCACGACGAGGCCTCGCTCCTCGACGCGATGGAGTGGCTGCGCGATCTGCGGCTGCGCGAGGCCGACGGCAGGCCCGAGGCGTCGGCCCTCCTGAAGACCGCCTTCGCGCTCCTCAGCGATGGCCTCCTGCCCGACCCGCGGGTGCGCGTGATTCGCTACGACGCCGACGGCCTCTGGGTCTCCACCGCGGCGGGCAAGGAGCTCCCCGTGGGTGACCTCTCCGACGGCTATCGCACCGTGATCGCCCTCGTGCTCGACATCGTGCGCGGCATGCACCAGTGCTACGGCGCGGTCACGCTGCGCGACGGCGCCATCGACCTTCCGGGCGTCGTGCTCATCGACGAGGTCGACGCGCACCTGCACGTGAGCTGGCAGCAGCGCATCGGGCCGTGGCTCAAGACTCACTTTCCCCGGGTGCAGTTTCTCGTCACGTCGCACAGCCCCTTTGTGTGTCAGGCGGCCGACGAGAAGGGGATCATTCTGCTCCCTCCTCCCGGCAGCGACGAGCCGCTTCGCATCGCCGACGACGCGCTCTACCACCGCGCGGTCAATGGTCCGGCCGACGCGGCGCTCCTGAGCGACCTCTTCGGCATGGAGCACACCTGGTCTGACGCGTCGGAGAAGAAGCGCGTCGAGATGGCCCGCCTCGAAGGCCGCATTCTTCACGCGAAGGCCACCCCCGACGAGGTGGCGCGCTACCACGTGCTGCGCGAGGAGATTCCCACCGACGATTTCGACACGGCCGACGTCGACCGTGTGTTGCGCGACGAGGCCGCGCCCGAGACGAAGTCGTCGTGAGGCACCACCCGCGGAGGTCGCTACCCGACAAGGTGCTGCGTGTGTTGCAACAGTGGCAGCGCCAGCTCGACACCGAGTGGAGCACCGAGCAGCAGCGCCCCGCCGAGGTGCGTCGCGTTGCGGGGGAGCTCGCCGAGTCACACTGGGTAGCGCACCGTCAGACGAAGGCGCTCGAGGCCGTCACGATCGCGCTGGCGGCGATGGCGTCGCCCGAGGTGGCGCGGTGCATGTACTGCGAGCACGACCGCGGGTGTCAGATCGACCACGCCGAGCCCAAGGCCCGCGCGCACCATCGCACCTTCGCGTGGGAGAACCACGTCTGGTCCTGCGGCAACTGCAACCAGAAGAAGACGGCGCTCTATCACCCGCAGATGGTGATCCCGACCGACGACAATCCACTGGAGCACCTCGACCTCGTGCCCTCGGGGCGATGGGTCGCGCGTGATGACAGCCCGCGTGGGACGGCCACGCTACAAGCGATGCCCTTCCTCAACGATCAATTGATCGTGCAGGCGCGAGCGCGGGGGCGCCGCACGGTGATCGACGAGATCGACAAGCTCGCACAGCGCGCGAGCGTCACGCAGAACGAGTTCGATGTGCTGCGAGAGAAGGTCACGCGCGATCCCTTCTCCGACGTGTTCGCGGCGCTGCTCTCGACGCTTCTCCTGCCCGGCGCAAAGGACCTGGTGGCGCCGCGTGTGGTCGAGTTCGTGCGCGCGCACCCCGAGATGTACGCGTGGCTCGCCGACGACGATGCGCAGCGCTGGCGCGATGCGTGGCCCGCTATCGAGAGTGCCGCGGCGTCGATGAAGGTCCGGCTCGATGCGGCCTCCGACAATCAGGCGCCGTAGCACGGCTACGTCGCGTGGAGCGCGATGCCTTCGGCGACGACGCGCTTGAGCACCGCGAGGATGCCGCGCGCCTCGGACTTCGCGGTGTACTCGCGCGACGACCACACCGTGAGCGTCGGGCGGGCGCCGTCGATGTTCGCCACGTCGGCGCGCAGAAACGTGAAGGTGTCGGCGACGGTGGTGCAGCCGTCGAGGCGATGCACCGCGGAGGGACGACGCTTGTGGTTGAGCGCCGCGGCCGCGAGGAGCTCGCCGTAGAGCTGAACGCGCGGCGACGCACCCTCGACGCCGCGCTTCGCCTGCACCACGAGCAGCCACGGCGTCTCCAGCACGCCCGCGATCGGGCGCCCGAAGGCACCGTCGACGACGCCCTGGAGTTCCGTGTCGGCCACTGTCGCAGCGAGCGGAACCTGCGACCACGCCTGCACGCCGTCGCGCTCCGCGAGCACGAGCAGCGGATAGATCACCCGCGACCAGATCGTCGCCTCGTTCACGAGCGTGGCCTCGGTGCGTCGGAGGCGGCGGACGACGTCGTCGATCGCGACCTCTTCGGCGGGCGTGAGCGCGTCGTTCTGCCACGGCTCCCACGGCGCGTCGACGAGGCCGCGATCATCGAGGTCGACCATCGCGCGGAGGTCGTCCATCGTGGTCTGAGAGAGTACGACGCGTCGCATGCAGCGATGATGGAAGCGACGCACGACGAACGGCAAGCAGGCAGTGTTCGGTGGACCGCGCGTGACATCGCTCGCAAGCGCCTCGCGCGCTCGCGGAAAATCTTGACGGTGCGACGTCGGCAAGGCCCTACTCCGCGCTCTCCGCACGAAAGATGGCCGCCATGATCTGCTCGAAGTGTCACACCGAGGTCGATCCCGCCGCGCTCGCGGGCGCTCCCTTCGGTCAGGTCGCGAAGGCGCTCCTCACCGACTGGCGCGTGTGGGCAGTTGCCGTCGCCGCGAACGTCGCGGCCGGCATCGCGGCCGGCGTTCTGCACATCGCCAGGCTCCAGGCCGGAGCGGGCGCCGCGGCGGGGCTCTACATCGCCATGCGGATGCGAACGCTGCGCAAGTGCCCGCGCTGCGAAGCCGTGTCGCACTTCGCGCTCCCCGCAGCGAAGTAGGCCGCCCCCGCCGCACACTCCCCCGTTGCGCTCCGCCCCGCTTCCCTGCGATACGCGCGCTCCGATGACCCCGACCGCCGACGGCCTCTCGCTCGTCGTCTTCGCCTACAACGAAGAAGAGAGCGTACCCCACGTGCTCCCCGACATTCTCGCGTGGCTGCGCGCGCGACCGCACCCGTGGGAGCTCGTCTTCGTCGACGACGGCAGCACCGACCGCACCCTCGCCCTCGCCCGCAACGTGGTGGGCGACGACGCGCGCTGCAAGGTCTTCTCGCTCGGCGCCAACCGCGGCATCGGCGGCGCCCTCAAGGCCGGCGTCACCTCGGCCACCTTGCCGTGGGTCACCTTCCTCCCCTGCGACGGGCAGATCCCCGTGGGCGAGCTCGACGTGCTCCTCCGCGCGGCCGATGAGCACGCCGTCGACGTGGTGTTCTCGGTGTACCGCGACCGCGACGACGGCCTCCTGCGCAAGGTGCTCTCGGGCGGCGTGCGCGGGCTCATCCGCGCGGTGCACGGCGTCACGATGCGCTCCGACGGGCCGTACCTCTTTCGCCGCGCGCTCTTCAACGCGCGAGAGCTCACGCCCGACTCGTTCTTCCTCAACTTCGAGTTCCCCATCCGGGCGCTGCGCCGTGGAGTCTCCTCCGCCGAGGTCACCATCGAGTGCGTGCCCCGCCAGCGCGGCGTGAGCAAGAGCGCGCGCCTCAAGGTCGTGGGCCGCGTCGCGCGCGAGCTGCTCGAGCTGCGCGTCCGCCTCGGCCGCGAGGGCTGAGCGGTCACAAGAGCCCCATTGGCGCCGCCCGCGAGGCGCAATACCGTGGCGGCCATGCTGCGCCGATCGCCCACGCTGCTGCTCACCGTCGCGCTCACGGCCTGCGCGGGCGAAGAGCCTCCCGTCATCGACGTCGCGTGCGACGGCGGCCCCTGCGCCACCCCGCCCGACGCGGACCTCACCGACGCCCCCGTCACGCCGAGCTTCGACGTGCCGCGCAGCTCCGCGAGCCCCACCGACCTCGTCGCCATCACCCTCGACCCCGTCGACCCCACCCTCGACGTCACGCCGGGAACGCCTTCGACGCAGGCCTTTCGCGTCACCGGCCGCCAGCGCGACGGGCGCTCGCGCGACGTCACCCTGTACCGTCGCTTCACGCTCGACAACACGGCCCTCGGGGCGCTCCACCCCGACACGGGCGTGTTCACGAGCGCGGGCATTGGAGGCGTCGGGCGCGTGCGCGTGGCCCTCGTCGACGGAAGCACGCTCACGGCCGAGACAACCCTCACGGTGCGAGCCCGCGCGACCGCGCTCGCGGGCGTGTCCGAGGCCGAGCGCGCGAGCCTCGACATGATGCGCTCCACGGGCGCCGCCGCCGAGGTGCCCGCCCTCGACTACCCCCTCGCCCGCGCCGTGCTCCCGCAGAACGTGTACCCCCCGCTCGTGCAGTGGACGCCGCGTCACATGGCGCGCCCCGCCGACGTGTACCGCGTACGACTGTCACGCCCCCACGTGGTGATCGAGTCCTATGTGCGCGCCAACACCACGGGCTTCACCCACTCGTGGAGGCCGTCGCCCGAGGCGTGGCGCGCGCTCGCGCAGAGCGACCTCACGGCCCCCATCACGCTCACCGTCGCGGTGCTCTCCAACGGCACCCTCCGCGAGAGCGAGGCGCGCGTGTTTCGCACCGTCGACGCGGTCATCGCGGGCAGCGTGTACTACTGGTCGCCGTCGGCCTCGCGGCTCCGTCGCATCGACGTCGACCTCGCGCGCCGCGTCGATTTTCTGCCGAGCCCCGGCGACCGCTGCATCGGGTGCCACTCGGTGTCCCGCGACGGACGTCGCCTCGCGGGCTTTCTCGAAGGCACCGGCGAGGCCCTCGCCCTCTACGACCTCACGCGCGACCTCACGGGCACACCCGCCGCGGTCGAGGCGAGGCTCCCCGCGCCCGTGCGACGGTGCACGTCGTTCAACGCCGACGGCACGCGCCTCGTCTCCGGCGACTGCGGCGCCAACCCGTCGAGCATGGCGTTCTCGATTCTCAACGGCGCCACCGGGGCCGCCGTCGCCGCCATGGGGAGCCCCGGCAATGGCTTCGACCCCGAGTGGTCGCCCGACGGACAGCTCATCGCGTACACCAACCGCAGCGACGCCCTCACCCTCACGCCCGCCCTCGGCGGTGACCGCTTCGGGGCCGCGCGGGTGATCCACACGCCCGCCATGGCCGACGCCACGATGCGCGTCGACTGGCACCCCACGTGGACGCCCGACAGCCGCTGGATGGCCCTCCAGCGCGGCGAGAACCGCCGCACGGCCATGGGCCGCGGCTCCCTCTGGATGATCGCCCGCGAAGGCGGAGCCCTCGTGCGGCTCAACAACGCCAACAACGGAGCGACGGGCGAAGACAGCTTTCGCCCGCAGTTTTCGCCCTTCAACTCCGGCGGCTACTTCTGGCTCCTGTTCACCACGGCGCGCCCCTACGGCAACGCGCCCGCGGGCGTACGGATGCAGAAGCAGATCTGGGTCACCGCGATCAACAACCGCCCCACGACGGGCGGCGACCCCAGCGAGGTGCCCTACTACCTCGACGGGCAGGAGACGGCCACGGCCCTCTCGCCCTACTGGACCCCTGCCCCCTGCCGCCCCAACGGCAACGGCTGCGGCACCGGCGCCGACTGCTGCAGCGGCGAGTGCGAGCCCGACAGCGCGGGTCGCAGCGTGTGTGTCACGCCCCGTGCGATGTGCGTCGCGCGCGGCGGACGCTGCGGCGGCGACAGCGACTGCTGCACCGGCCTCGCGTGCACCAACGCGCTCTGCGACCTGCCGCCGCCGCAGTAGAGGGTCTTTGGCGGCGAGCGCACCGCGGGGGGTGTTTCGTGGTATGTGCGCCGCGCTTTATGGCCACTGCTAAGCCCCCTGTGCCCACCGGTCCGCGCGGCCCTCAGAAGAAGCTCGACACCCTCGAGCCCCCCTCCGAGGCGACCAAGTATCTCCCGTACATCGCGGCCGCCGCGGTGGTCATCGGGCTCATCGCCACGATCGTGCGCTCGCCCACCTACGCGGTGCACGCCACGGCCACGCTGCTCGTGTGCGGCGCCCTCGGCCTCGGGTACATCGCCTCGCAAGACGCGCACGCCCTCCCGCCCGACGACAGCTTTCGCAAGGCCGTCGCGGCGGGCACCCTCGCGGTGGTGTTCGCGCTCCTCGGCGCAGTGGCGCTCACGCTCTATCCGCCCGCCCCCTACGGCACCGCCACGCTGCAGCGCGCGGGCGACACCGGGGCCATCACGGTCACAGGCTCCGCGGCCAACCTCTTCGTCGAGACGCGCGGCACCTTCGAAGCCGACGTAGGCCCTTCGGCGCAGGCGAAATACACCATGCACCTCGTACGCGACGGCGCCGAAGAGGAGCTCGAGGGCACCTTCGAACGCAGCGCCGGGCAGAGCCCCCTCGCGGGCGGCACCACCGTCGCCGCGGCGAGCACCGAGTCGACCGCGAGCCGCCACTGGCTCACCACGCTCCGCGGCCCGGGACGGTACGTCGTCACCCTCGACCGCATGCCCGAGAACCTCCGCCCGCCCATCCGCGCGTCGATCCGCGGCGAGCCCTTCGCCCCGTGGATGTTCACCCTCGCCTTCGCCCTCCTCGCGGTGCTCGTGCTGGTGATCGACGTGGGCATCGCGAAGCGCGGCATCGAGCCGACGTACGCGCCCGCGCTGCTCCTCGCGCTGGTGTTCGTGTACTATCTCCACGGGCACTACGCGGGCACGAGCGACGGGCTCCTCGCGGCCCTCCTCGTGGCCATTCTGGGCGGCGGCCTCGGCGGCGAGGCCCTCGCGCGCATCTCGCGCAAGATCGCGGGCTGAAGCGCCTTCTCGTTCGCGGTCTCACTCCCCTACACTCGCGGCCGATGTCGCGCGAAGCCGAAGCGGTGGTGCTGGGCGCCGGTCCCTCGGGGCTCGCGGTGGGCGGCGCCCTGCGCATGAAGGGCGTCTCGTTCGAGGTGCTCGAGCGCGCCGACGCGCCGGGCCACACCTGGCGCACCCACTACGACCGCCTGCACCTGCACACGGTGAAGCAGCACTCGTCGCTGCCGGGCCTCCCGTGGCCCGCGCACGTGCCCATGTACCCGTCGCGCGACGAGGTGGTGGCCTACCTCGAGGCCTACGCGCGGCACCACCGCATCGAGGCGCGCCTCGGCGAAACGATCACGCGCGTGCGCCGCGACGGCGACCGCTGGGCCGTCGAGCACACGTCGGGCACCACGCGCGCGCGCCACGTGGTCGTGGCCACGGGATACAACCGCGTGCCCCACATCCCCACGTGGCCGGGGCGCGAAGGCTTCGCGGGCGAGGTCATCCACAGCGGCGCGTACCGCAACGGCCGCGCCTTCAAGGGACGCCGCGCGCTCGTCGTGGGCGCGGGCAACTCCGGCGCCGAGATCGCGCTCGACCTGTGGGAGTCCGGCGCGCGCACCGCGCTCTGCGTGCGAGGCCCGCTGCACGTGGTCCCGCGCGACGTGTTCGGCATCCCGGCGCAGGTCAACTCGCTGCGCGTGATGAGCAGGCTCCCGCCGCGCGTGGCCGACCGCCTGTCGCTCCTCATGCTCGACCGCGTGGTGGGCGACCTGTCGCCCTGGGGCATCCGCCGCCCCGCCATCGGCCCCGTCTCGCAGGTGCTTGTCAACAAGCAGATTCCGCTCATCGACGTGGGCACCGTGGCGCTCATCAAGCAGGGCCACATCCGCGTCGTCCCGGGCATCGCGCGCTTCACCGAAGCGGGCGTCGCGCTCGACGACGGGAGCGCGCTCGACCTCGACCTCGTCGTGCTCGCCACGGGCTATCGCCCCGCGCTCGACGCCTTCCTCGACGACGCGCCGCGCTACACCGACGCGCGCGGATACCCCACCCATTTCGGCGCCGACGCCCCCGCGCCGGGGCTCTACTTCGTGGGCTATCGCAACCCGCTCACGGGCGCGCTCCACGACATCGCGCGCGAGGCCACGGCCATCGCGGCGCACATCGCGAGGTCCGCATGAGCGAGCTCGATCATTGGCACCCGGTGCTGCTCTCGCGCGAGCTCTCCGACAAGCCCGTCGCCGTCACCGTGTGCGGTCAGCGGCTGGTGGTGTTTCGCACGCGCCACGGCGTCGCCGCCCTCGACGACGCGTGCCCCCACCGTGGAATGCCCCTGCACCGCGGCCACGTCGAAGACGACCGCGTGGTGTGCCCCTACCACGGCTGGCGCTGGGGCGCCGACGGGCGCGGCGAGAGCCCCGGCAACCCGCGCGCGAAGCCCTGCGCCGCGCACTACGACTGCGTCGAGCGCCTGGGCGCGGTGTGGGTCAAGCGTCCTACGAGCGAGGCGCCCTTCCCCTTCGTCGACGTGGGCGGACACACGCTCGTGGGCACGCTCCGCGCGCGCGCGAAGGCGCCCCTCGAGATCGTGCTCGACAACTTCATCGAGGTCGAACACACGCCCGAGGTGCACATGTTCCTGGGCTACACGCGCGGCACGATGGCCGATGTCGAGACGCAGACCACCGTCACCGACGACAGCGTCCGCGTGTGGAACCACGGCCCCCAGCGCCCGCTCCCCTCGCTCGTCCGTCGCATGTTCGCCATCCCCGCGAACGCCTACTTCATCGACGACTGGACCACGCGCTTCTCGCCCGTCCACGCCGTGTACGAGCAGTACTTCCTCGACGGCCCGCACGGGCCTCGCGCGGGCGAGGCGCTGCGCATCGCGGTGTTCTTCACGCCCGTCACCGCGCGCGAGACCGACCTCTTCGTGCTCGCGTACACCAACGCCACGCGCTGGGAGCGCCCCCTCGCCGCGGCGCTGCGCCTCCCGCTCGTGCGCGCGATGGTGCGCCTCGAGGTGATGCGCGACTGCGCGCTCCTCGCCCACATGGCCGACGCGCCCATCTCGCTGCGCAACCGCGCGCTCGGCCGCTTCGACCAGTCCCTCGTGGCCTCGCGCAAGCTCCTCGAACGCATCTACCGCAAGCGCCCCGACGGGCACCTCCCCGTGGTCGAATAGGCCCTCAGCGATCGCCGGGAGGGGCCCCTGCGTCGCTCGGAGCGCCCTGCGTGACCCCCGCGTCGGTCACCTGCGTCACGGGCCCCGTGGTGGGCTCCTCGTGCGGTGCGTCGTCGGCCGCGCCGGCGTCTCTCGTGTGCGGGCGCGCGGCGGCCTCGGCGGCGCGAATGAGCGGGAGCCTGGCGCGCGCCCCTTCGAGGTACTGCGGCGCGTCGAGAATGTCGTAGACGGGCCGCCCCTGCTGCCGTCGCTCGCTGTTGGTCTCGTCGAGCCACCGAAGAATCTTCGGCACCGCGTTGACGCTCCACGCGTGCGTGTCGTGCAAGAGCACGGTGCCCCCCGCGTGGTTGGCGATGCCCAGGATCACGCGCTGCGCGACGGCCTCCGAGTCGCCCACGACGAGGTAGTCGTGCGGGTCGATGGACCACAGCCACAGCTCGTTGTGCAGCGAGGTGATGTGCCGCCGCACGTCTTCGCTGTAGGCGCCGTAGGGCGGGCGCAAGAGGTGGGGGCGCTCGCCGAGCACCTCTTGAATGAGGTCGGCGTTGTGGTCGATCTCGTAGGCGATCTGCGCGGGCGTAAGCTGCGGCAGCACGCGGTGATGCACCGTGTGGTTGCCGATGATGTGCCCCGCGGCGGCGGTGTCTTGCAGGATCTTGCGGGCCCGTGAGCGCAGCGGCTCTTCGGCCTCCATGCGCCATCCGCACACGAAGAACACAGCGTGCACGCGCGCGGCCTCGAGGGTGCGAAGCAGCCTGTCGGTGGTACCGGGGTTGGGCCCGTCGTCAAACGAGAAGAGCACCTCGTGAGCGCCCGGGCGACCCATCGAGAGATCCCACGCGGTGCGCAGGTGCGCCTCGGGGTTGAGGAGCGGCGGCGGCCACGAGCCCTCGTCGTTGGGCGGAACGACCATGCCCACCGGCTCGGCGCGCCCGCCGTCACCCTGCGCGACGATGAGCCGCGGACGCGCGCTGCGAGGCAGGTTGTGGGCGGGCATGCGCGCCGCGCGGAGGGCAGCGGCGCTGGGCCACGTGTTCGAGAGCGCCATGAGCGCGCCCGTCGCGAGCGCGGCGAAGACGGCGAGCATCGCCACCGCGCGAAACGCGAGCACCTGGGCGCGGGAGCGTGACATCGACGGGGCCGTGCATTAACCCGAACCGCGAATCGTCGCCACTACCCCGCGCAGATGTGCCGCGGCGCAGCGCATACGGTCAGTGGCGGCCGTGACGAACGACCACGCGGCCGGGCCCCGGCGGGTTCACCACGACGGTGTCATGCCGCGTCCCCGGTCGATCGTGCACCACCACGCGGCCGGGGCCCGGCGGGTTCACCACGGTGGTGCGACCGTGGCCGCGATTGCCACGGACCACAACGCGACCGGGGCCCGGCGGATTGACCACGACGACCTGCGCGTCGGCGGACGCAGGAAGCGCGACCCACGCGGTCAGCGCCAGCACGAAAGCAGTCGCATACGATCGAATCTTCATTGGAGTTCTCCTGCGCGGTGTTGTCGGCCGCGGGGCGAAGGTAGCAAAACGCTTGCCCGTACGGGAGGCGCTGCGCAATCGCGGCTCGCCAATCAAGAGATGGCGAGCGCAGTGAGGACAGCAAGCAACACTGCGCGGCGCGCAGGCTTCAGGAGCGTCTGCGCCGAGACGACGGAGCACCATCGCACGTCGATGAGCTCGCCGTGAGCGGGAATGAGCGTCGGGTCGGGGTCCGTGAGCGTCGCTGCGAAGTAGCGCACCGCGAGCCCGCCCTTCTCGGACAGCTCGTCGAAGTGGACGTCTTCGCGCAGCGCGAGCTGCAAACGCATGAGTCCCGTCTCTTCGAAGAGCTCGCGGAGCGCGTTGTCGACGGCCCCCTCCCCGCGGTTGCGCTTGCCCTTCGGAAAGCCCCACTGGCCCGTCGGCGTCTGCACCAGCAGGCACTCGACCACGAAGCCGCGACGGCGCACCACAACGACGCCCGCGCAAGGCGGCGGAGGCTGCGGTCGGGTCAACGCCATCGAAGTTCGCTCACGGGGCGCGAAGGTACCGCACCCTGCGCGGGGAGAGACTCACAACGCACGTCAAGGGGTAGATCACACTTTGAGCGGAGAGTGAAACTCCGCCAACGTGTACGAGCGCTCGGCCCGGAGCGAGCGCGTCCTCCCCAAACGCCATCGACCCGGCGCAGCGTGAGCCGCGTCGGGTCGATGTGCGTTGAAGACACGCGAGCGTGAAGGAGGCGGCGGTGAAGCGTCACCCCGCCGCGAGGCTACTTCTTGCCGGTGCCCTTGCCCGCCGCGCCCTTGCCCTTACGATCACCAGAGTGACCGTGAAAGGTGCGGGTCGGGGCGAACTCGCCGTACTTGTGGCCGACCATGTTCTCGGTCACGTACACGGGCACGAACTTGCGGCCGTTGTGAACCGAGATGGTGAGACCCACCGCGTCGGGCGTAATGGTGCTGCGACGCGACCAGGTCTTGATGACCTTCTTGGACTTGTCCTGGACAGCGGCCGACACCTTCTCCTGGAGGTGCAGGTCGATGAACGGACCCTTCTTCAGCGAACGAGGCATTGGTTGCTCCTCAGCCCTTTGCGCCGCGGCGCTGGATGATCATCGTCTGCGTGCGCTTGTTGTGCCTGGTCTTCTTGCCCTTGGTGAGCCACCCCCACGGAGAGCAAGGCTGACGCCCGCCCGACGTGCGGCCCTCACCACCACCCATGGGGTGATCGATCGGGTTCATGGACACACCGCGGTTGTGAGGCCGACGACCCATCCAGCGCGAGCGACCGGCCTTGCCGATGGTCACGTTGGCGTGGTCGGCGTTGCTCACCTGCCCGATGGTCGCGCGGCAGTCGAGGTGCACCTTGCGGATCTCGCCCGAGGGGAGACGCACCTGGGCCCACTCGTCGCCCTTGGCGATAAGCTGCGCGGCCGAACCGGCCGAGCGCACCATCTGGGCGCCCTTGCCGATCTTGAGCTCGACGTTGTGAATCACCGTGCCGAGCGGGATGAACCGCAGGGGCAGGGCGTTGCCGGGCTTGATGTCAGCGTGGCGGCTCGAGACCACCATGTCGCCCACCTTCACGCCGTCGGGGGCGAGAATGTAGGTCTTCACGCCGTCGACATAGTGAAGCAGGGCGATGCGCGCCGTGCGGTTGGGATCGTACTCGAGGGAGGCGATGCGCGCGGGGATGCCCACGCGGTTACGCTTCCAATCGACCACGCGATACCGCTGCTTGTGACCGCCGCCACGGAAACGGCTCGTGATACGGCCGTAGTGGTTGCGTCCACCGGTAGAGGTCTGGTGCTCCGTGAGCTTCTTCTCAGGAGCCTTCTTGGTGAGGTCGGCGAACGAGGTAACGCTGTAGTACCTGCGCGCGGGAGTCCTCGGTCGGAACGTCTTGATGGCCATGGCGTTTCTCTTAGTACCTCACGACGCCTCGAAGGCCGCGATCTTGTCGCCGTCACGCAGGGTGACGATGGCCTTCTTCCAGTTCTGGGTCTGGGCGTAGCCGCGACCCATGCGCTTCGCCTTGCCGCGAACGATCATCGTGCGAACGTTCGTGACCTTGACGTTGAAGGCAGCCTCGACGGCGGCCCGGATCTGAAATTTCGTCGCCTCGCGCGACACCTCGAAGAGCACCTGGTTGTGCTCCTCCTTGAGGTTGGTGCCCTTCTCGGTGAGCACCAGCGGGCGGCGGAGGATGTTGGGAATGGAAGCCATTGTCGTTAACTCCTCTACGCGCTCAGCCGCGTCTCGAGGGCCTTCGCCGCTTCCTTCGTGAGGATGAGCGTGTCGTGCCGCAGGAGGTCATAGACGTTCACGCCCTCGGGGGGCAGGAAGGTCGCGTTGGCGAGGTTGCGCGTCGAGAGGCGGAGCTTCTCGTTCGCGGCCGTGTCGACCACCACCGTCAGACCCGCCGTGGCGAGCGTGCCGAGGGTCGTCTCCACGGACTTCGTCTTGATCGCGTCGAGGCTCCAGCTGTCGAGCACCTTGATGCGACCCTCTTTCACGAAGAGCGAGAGCGCATGGCAGAGCGCGCCGGCGCGCACCTTACGGGGCGGACGGTAGCCGTAGTCGCGGGGCGAGGGCACGTGAACCTTGCCGCCCTTGGCAAAGATCGGGGCGCGGATGTTGCCATGGCGCGCGCCGCCGGTGCCCTTCTGCTTGTAGATCTTCTTCTTCGAGCCGGCGACGGCGGAGCGGCCCTTGGCCGAGTGGGTGCCGGCGCGACGCGAGGCGAGCTGAGCCTTGACCACTTCGTAGAAGAGGTCCTGGTTGATCTCGGTGATTCCGAAGACGGAGTCCGAGAGCTCGATCTCCCCGGTCTGCTCGCCCTGGGTGTTGAGAACGTTGAGCTTGGCCATTGGAGTAATTCTCCCTCTCAGCTCTTGATCTCGACGTCGACGCCCGCGCTGAGATCCAGCTTCATGAGCGCGTCGAGGGTCTGCTGGGTGGGGTTGACGATGTCGAGCAGGCGCTTGTGCGTGCGGATCTCGAACTGCTCGCGCGACTTCTTGTCGACGTGCGGTCCGCGGAGCACCGTGTAACGGTTGATCTTCGTGGGCAGGGGAATGGGCCCGGCCACGTCGGCGCCCGTTCCACGAGCGGTCTCAACGATCTCCTTCGCCGCCTGGTCGAGGAGGTTGTGATCGTACGCCTTGAGGCGAATGCGGATCTTGGTAGCGGCCATCGAACGTATTCCTTCGCGTTGGTATCAGGTAGTCAGGGAGGGAGAGAGAGCCGCCGGGCGGTGTTTTCAACCGCCACGACGGCTCATCTCAGGCCACTCGACTACTCGAGGATCTTGGTGACGACGCCGGCGCCCACGGTCTTGCCACCTTCACGGATGGCGAAGCGCATCTGCTCTTCGAGGGCCACGGGGGTGATGAGGTCAACGAGCATGAGCACGTTGTCACCGGGCATCACCATCTTGACCTCGGCGTCGAGGGTGCAGGTCCCCGTCACG
>CAISKJ010000903.1 GCA_903885885.1 uncultured delta proteobacterium | reverse complement strand
GGTCGAGGCCGTGGCCGATCGCCCACGCGAGGCCCTCGGCGTTGTAGTCGTTGAAGACGATGCCGGTGCCCGTGCCGGTGGCGGCATCGAAGTTCTGCACCGAATCGGCGAGGCCCCCCGTGCGGCGCACGACCGGGATCGTGCCGTAGCGCAGGCTGTACATCTGGTTGAGGCCGCAGGGCTCGTAGCGCGAGGGCATGAGAAACAGGTCCGAGCCCGCCTCGATGAGGTGCGCGAGCCCCTCGTTGAAGCCCCGGTGGTAGGCCACCTTGCGAGAGAAGTGCCCCGCGAGGCGCGAGAAGAAGTCTTCGTACTTCGGCTCGCCCGTGCCGAGGGCCACGATCTGCAGGGGCCTGCGATGGAGGGCGCGCGGCAGGGTGTCGAAGCACAGGTCGAAGCCCTTCTGCCAGGCGAAGCGCGACACCACGCCGACCACGGGCACGCGCGGGTCGTACGCGAGGCCCATCGCCGAGAGGAGCTGCTGCTTGCAGCGCTCCTTGCCCGCGAGGTCGTCGGCGGAGTAGCGGTGCGTGAGGCGCGCGTCGCGGTCGGGGCTCCACTCGTCGTCGTCGATGCCGTTCAAGATGCCGACGACGGCGCGCCCGCGCATGCGAAGAAACCCGTCGAGGCCGGCGCCGTGCTCGGGGGTCTGAATCTCGCGGGCGTACGTGGGCGACACGGTGGTGATCGCGTCGGCGTACAGAATGCCCGTGAGCAGGTAGTTGATGCGCCCCTCGCGCAGCTGGTCTTGATGAAAGTGGTGGGCCACGGGGGCGAGGCCCGTGTCGGCGAGGCACTGCGCGGCGAAGGTGCCCTGGTGCCCGATGTTGTGAATGGTGAGCACCGAGCGCGTGCGGGCGAAGAGGCGATCCCACGCGAAGAGGGTCTTGATGGCGAGGGGCATCAGGGCCGACTGCCAGTCGTTGGCGTGCGCGATGTCGGGCGCCCACGCGAGGTGCTGACAGGTGCGCAGCGCCGCCCACACGAGGGCCGCGAAGCGCAGGTGCTCGTCGGGGTCGCTCGTGTAGATCGACGGGCGGTCGTAGAGCGCCGGACACCGCACGAAGTACACGGGCACGTCGGTGCCGGGCAGCGGTGTAGTGTAGACAGAGAATGTCACCCGTCGCGGGCCGAGGGCGACGGTCACCTCGGGGAGCACCTCGGTGAAGACGCGGCCCGGGGCGCGCACGCGGGGGTACATGGGCACGACCACGCGCACGTCGTGGCCGAGCGCGCGGAGGGCCTTGGGGAGCGCGGCGCACACGTCGCCGAGGCCGCCGGTCTTCGCGAAGGGAGCGACCTCAGAGCTGACAAAGAGGATGTTCACGTCGGGTGACGCGAAGTTATCGCGGAGCGCCCCGCGATCGATCCAAGAAAGTCAGTTGGTGCCGTAGAGCGTGACGGCGTTGGGGCCGTTGAGGTCGACGTCGAGCGAGACGCAGGGCGAGCCCGCGGGCTCGACGTTGCGCAGGCGATACGTGAGGGGAATGTTGGTGGTGGCGCCGAACACCACGGGCGCAAAGGTGGTGAACGGGATGGTGATCGAGCCCGCGCTCCCGGCGCCGATGCCGAGCGAGCCCGTGGCCACGATGGTGTTGTTGAGCAGCAGGTCGAGCGCGGCGCGCGCGCCCCCGGTGACGGCGCAGGGCCCCGTGGTGTCGACGCTGTACCGCGCGAGGCGCAGCCGCGCCGACACGCCCGTGACGCGCGAGAAGGGCAGGTTGCGCCCGCCGAGCACGTCGCGCGCGGTGGTCGCGAAGCGGTTGGTGTCGTCCACGCCCGGAAACACCACCTCGCCGCTCATGGGAGCGCCCGCGGGCGGGCACGCGCAGCGGTTGGCCGCGGTGGGCTCGCTCGTGGTGCTCACCGGCGACGCGAGGGGCGCGAGGCCATTCTCGGCGATCGCAAGGCGAAAGCGGCCGTGCGGGTTGGAGCCGTCGTTGTAGCTCGCCACGACGAAGTAGATCACGTCGCGCGGCACGAGCCCCGCAAGGTCGATCGTCGAGTTCTCGATGCCACACGCGGTTCCGAGTCCCGCGTCGACGTCGCAGTTGTTGCAGAGGCGCGTCTCGTCGTCGTCGTCGCAGTACACACTGCCCACCGTGCGCCCGGTGCCCGCGCAGTCGAAGTAGGCCGCGAGAATGGTGTCGTGGGCGCCGCAGAGGGCCGTGTTGGTAGTGGCCAGCACGCGCGGCCCCGTCTGCACCACGTAGCGGTACACGCGCGTCGAGTTCAGGGAGATCGGCCGGCTTTCGCACCGCGGAATCATCTCGGGCGTGGGCCCTCCGCCGGTGGTGTTGCCGTCGATCACGGTGACGCCGTTCACCGACGCGGGCGCGTTGACGACGTTCACATTGGGGAGTGTGCAGGTGCCCATGGAGGGGGCGCGCATGCCCGCGTCGGTGGGCGCACCGAGGTCAGTCCCCGCGTCGGAGGGCGCGTCGCTCGCGGGGCGATCGACGGCGGGCGTGTCGATGGGCGCAACGCGGTCGGCGCCCGCATCGGCGCCGCGGCCCTTGAGCACCTCGAGGTCGTAGGAGCAGCCGAGCGCGAGCTGCGCGGCGAGGCCGAGGGCGATCGCGCGGGCGCTCAAAACGCACCTCCGACGGTGAGCACGCCGCCGCCCGACACGGGCACGAAGGCCGCGGCCACGGACGGCGCGGCGGGCGTCGGGCGCAAGAGGTCGAGCGCGAAGGCCGTGACCGTGGCCGCGGCGAGCACCGAGGTGCTCACGATGCCCACGTTGACGAGGGTCTGCCGGAGGTCCATGTCGCTGATGTCGTCGGGGTCGCAGCCGCGCGCGGTCTGCCCGCAGCCCCGCGCGAGGTCGTTGTAGCGCGCGTCGGCGAGGAGCCCCACGGCCAGCGTGACGCCGCCCCCCACCACGGTCAGGCCCCCGGCGACCCACGCCGCGATGCGCCACGGGCGCGGCTCTTCGGCGGGCGCCACCACCCGGCGCTCGACCACCACGACGCGCGTGTTGCTCGACTGCTCGGGCGTCTGGAGCGCCGTCGACTGGTGCTGCAGCTCGACCTCGATCATGCGCATGCGCGACTCGACCTCGGCGCGGTCGGGCGCGCCGGGCACCTCGTCGAGGTAGCGGCGAAAGGCCATGGCGGCCTCGTTCCAGTTGTGGAGCCGCTCGTACGCGGTGCCGATGTTGTAGAGCAGCTGCGGCCGCCGAGAGAGCTCGTAGGCTTGCAGAAACTCGCGCGCGGCCGTGGCGAAATCGCCCTGCGAGAAGGCGTCGCGGCCTCGCACGAAGTGCTCCCGCGCGATCTGGTCGGTGGCGCTCGGCGCGGTCTGCGCCTGCGCGGCGCCGACGGCCGCCGCGGCGCTGAGCACGAGGGCGAAGAAAGCCTCACGAGGGAGGGGCATAGGGGCTCGCAGTATAAGCCAACGCGCGAATATTTCGTGCGATCTTGTGGGGGTTTAGCCCCGGCGTTCGCCGAGGCGCTCGAGAATGCGCGGGAGCACCGGGGCGGGCACGAAGGGCGTGATGTCGCCGCCGAAAGATGCGACCTCCTTCACGAGCGACGAGCTCACGAAGAGGTACTCCTGCGCGGTCATGAGGAACACCGTCTCGACCGCGGGGGCGAGGTGATGGTTCATGCACGCCATCTGGAACTCGAAGTCGAAGTCGGCCACGGCGCGCAGCCCGCGGATCACCGCCGCGGCGCCTCGGCGCTTCGCGTAGTCGACCAGGAGCCCGTCGATCACGTCGACCTCGACGCGCGCGTCGTCGCCGATCACCTCGCGCAAGAGGCCCACGCGCTCTTCCACCGAGAAGAGCGACTGCTTGCGGGGGTTGGTGGCCACCGCCACGACGAGCACGTCGAAGAGGGCCGCGGCGCGGTGAATGATGTCAATGTGGCCGCGTGTGGGCGGGTCGAAGGACCCCGCGTACACGGCCCCGCGGCGGGGGCCAAGGCCCACAGCCGGGGGCATCGACGGCGGGACGGAGGGCGACGGCGGAGGCATCGATGGGGCTCCCTCGGTGTCGGGCTTCGCGGGCGCGGCGACCGTGTACACCGTCACCGACGTGTCGCCGTAGTTGCGTGTGTCGGGCGCCGCGAGCATCCGCTGCGCGGCCGGCGGGAGCGTCACCTCTTCGCGCGCCGCGTGCTCGACCACCACCGTGGCGCCCGGCGAGAGAAAGTCTCCCGCGCAGAGCGTGGCCAGCACCTCGCGCTCGAGCAGGTGCCCGTACGGCGGGTCGATGAACACCAGGTCGTAGGGGCCCGCGAAGAGCTTCGCCGAGCGGCGCACGTCGCGCTTGAGGAGGGTGAAGCTGTCGGGGGCGGCCTCGAGGTTCTCGAGGTTGGTCTCGATGGTCTGGCAGAGGCCCCGGTCGCACTCGACGAAGGTCGCGTGCCGCGCGCCGCGCGAGAGGGCCTCGATGCCCAGCGCCCCGGTGCCCGCGAAGAGGTCGAGCACGCGCGCGCCCTCCACCCGCGGCCCCAGGAGGTTGAACACCGCCTCGCGCACCCGGTCGCTCGTAGGGCGCGTCTCCGCGCCCCGCGGAGGCCCCAGGAGCCGCCGCGCGCCCCACTGCCCTGCGATCACGCGCATGGTGTCAGAACGTCATCCCGAAGGTCATGCCGCCGACGCCCTGACCGATCACCGGCGAGAACGTCATCTGCGTGCGGCGCTGCTGCGACTGCTGCGCGGGCGTCGGGGCCGCGTCGCTCTGCGGTCCGCTCGAGGCCAGCGTGTCGATCACCACGAGGGCCGCCCCGACGCCCGCGATCACCACGCCGCCGATGCCGAAGGCGTACGCCATCGCGCGCGCCGTGCTGTTCGAATCGCAGAGGTTGTTGGCCACGGCCGCGTCGGCGTTGTTGGCCGCGTCGGTGGCCGCGCGGCTGCACACGTCGCTCACCGAGAGGGTGCGCCGGGGGTTGATCTCGTTGTCGTAGCGGGCCCACGCGAGGCCCTGGTCGCCCTGGCCGTTGAGGGCGTCGTTGGACTGGCCCTGCGAGTTGACGAGCTGCGCCACGCCCACGACGCCCGACACCACGCCGAGGCCCAGCACGCCGAGGCCCACGTACCGCAGCACGTGCGAGCGCTGGATGGTGGTGCGCCGCGAGAGCTGCTGCTGCGCCTGCTGGAGCTGGGTTTGCGCCTGCTGGGCGCGCCGCGCGGCCTCCTCTTGCTGGGCGCGGCGGGTGGCCTCCTCCTGCTGGCCGCGGAGCACCTCTTGCTGCGCCTGCATGTCGCGGTTGCCGATGGCCACGAACATCTGCTGCGCCATGGTGCGCAGCGCGTTGGGCTGCGCCTGCGACACGGGCATCGTGGCGGCCTCGCGGTGCACCTCGCGGTGGGTGGTCTCGTCCCACAGGCTCACCTCGACGCTGAGCTGGGCGTTACGACCGCGGCCGATGCGCGTCACGCTGCCGTAGATGAACTTCTGCGCGTGAATGTCGCCCGCGATCTGCGAGAGGCACTCGGGCGAGGTCGAGCTGCAGCCCACCATCGCGAACTCTTGATCGAAGCTCGGCGTGGCGTCGCTCACCTCGTAGCCCGCCGCCCGCGCCGCCTCGCGCATGCCCGTCGAGAGCGCCGTGGCCGCGTCGCCGTCGCCGTCGGGCGCGCGGAGCCCCACCACCTGGAGCGGGCCGCGGTTGATCTGCTGCGCCCACGACGCGCCGCTCATGAGCGCGAGACCGAGCGAGAGAGAGAGGCCCAGACGAACGGAGCGGGACGACATCGCGGAGTTCTCCTACCTATAAGCCTTGCGAGCGCGCGCCATTATAGGTGAAGCCGGGCCCGTTGCGAAAGCCCGTAACAGCCCCACACACGCCGTCGCCACGGGGCGAGGCGCCGTGATAGGGTCCGCGGCCGTTATGTCTAGCGAGATCGACCGACTTGTTGATGCTGTCGTAAGCCGCGTGCAACAAGAGCTCGGCGCGTCTGCCCCCAAAGGGTCGGTGACCCCGAAGGTGTCGCAGGGCGGCGCCGCCCCCGTCACCCCCGGCGCGGGCGGCAAACCCCGCCCCGACCTCGGGCGCATCATCGATCACACGCTGCTCAAGCCCGAGGCCACGCGCGACGACCTGCGCAAGCTCTGCTCCGAGGCCATGGCGTGGCACTTCTTCTCGGTGTGCGTGAACAGCGTCAACGTCCCCTACGTGCGCGAGCAATTGCGCGGCAGCACGGTGGCCGTGTGCGCCGTGGTGGGCTTCCCCCTCGGGGCGATGTCTCCCAACGCGAAGGCCTTCGAGACCGCCGAGGCCATTCGCGCGGGCGCCGACGAGATCGACATGGTGATCAACGTGGGCGCGCTGCGCTCGCGCGACTACGCGCTCGTGCTCGACGACATCGCCCGCGTGGTGGGCGCCGCGCAGGGCAAGGTGGTCAAGGTCATTCTCGAGACCTCGATGCTCACCCGCGACGAGAAGGTGGTCGCCTGCGCGCTCTCGAAAGCCGCCGGGGCCTCCTTCGTGAAGACCTCGACGGGCTTCGGCGGCGGCGGCGCCACGGCCGAAGACATCGCCCTCATGCGCGAGGTCGTGGGCCCCGAGCTCGGCGTCAAGGCCTCTGGCGGCGTGCGCACCGCGGGCGACGGCGACCGCATGGTGGCCGCGGGCGCGACGCGCCTCGGCGCGAGCTCGAGCGTCGCCATCGTGTCCGGCGGCGCCGGCACCGCGGGCTACTGATCCACCCCGAAGTCTTCGTGCGCGCGGCCGTAGTAGAGCGTCACGCGCGTCGCGCGGGGCCCCTTCGGGCGCGCGTCGAGGCGGCACAGGGCGCGCGCCTCCAGCGGCCCGTCGAGAAACTCCTTCTGGTACCGCCAGGTGCGTGACGCGTCGCCGCACACGTCGCCCTCGTGTCCGGCGGC
>CAISKJ010000902.1 GCA_903885885.1 uncultured delta proteobacterium | reverse complement strand
CGCGCTCCAGCGCATGGGATCGCGCGCAGCGAGCGGGGTGAGCCACGCGGTGACGGCGTCGCTGTCGAGCGCGAGGCGTTCGGGGAGCGGCGCCGCGCTCGCGCGCTGATCAAAGCGTACGAGCCAGCCGACCGAGACTCCGAGGCGCGCGAGGTACTCGTCGAGCTGGTCGAGGCCCATCTCCACAGGGTCTCTCGCCTTGTCGGTGTCGCGCCAGGTCTTCACCTCGATGCCCAGGCGGTCGCCGCGGTACTCGACGCAGAGGTCGAGGCGCTTCGAGCCAATGGCGAGCTCGCGATCGACGCGCCCGCCGCCGTTCACCACGCGCTGTAGAAAGGCCATGAGCACCAGGTGGGGCGCGGCTTCGTTGTAGGGCGAGCTTCCCAGGAGCGCCTCGCCGTGCTGCAGCCAGAACGCCACGAAGGCCTCGCGGAGGCTCTCCCACGCGACGCGCCCGTCGGGCAGCAGCCACGTCGGCGCGATCTTCGGAATGGACGCGCGCACGCTCGTGGTGAGCGAGCGCACGACGATCTCGCGGTAGATGGGGTTCGCGAGCTCAATGATGCCGTCGGGCGCCTCGGAGACGAGCCCGAGGTCGATCACGAAGCGCAGGTCGTCGGGCGCGGCCGCGGCCAGCGAATCGCCGAGGATCATGGGCTCGATCACGGCGCGCACGCGCGGGTCGCGGAGGCGCTCGGCGAGGCTGTCGAGGTGCGTGTCTTGCCGCGCGATGAGCAGGTCGCGGGCGCGCTCGATGTCGGCCCGCGTGATGGCTTCGCTGCGCGCGGGTCGGAGCTCGGTGGTCACCACGTAGGCGAGCGCGTTGACGAGCCAGGGTTGACCGCGCGTGAGCTCGAAGGCCAGGGCGACGGCGTCGGGGTCGAAACGCTGCCCCGTCTCAGCGGTGTGCTGGGCGTAGAGCTCGCCCACCTCGGGCCCCGTGAACGAGCGCATCGTGAGCGAGCGAACCTTGATGTTGAAGGGCGACGCCGTGTGCAGGTGTTCGCTGCCCCCCGAGGCGACCTTGTAGTCGCGCACGTCGCGAAGCCCTACGAGCGCCAGCGACCAGGGGAAGTCTTTGGGACGCGTCGGGTGACCATCGCGGAGCTGCCGCAGCACCGACAGGAGCACGGTGTCGCGCAGCGCGTCGATCTCGTCGAGAAACACCACGAGGGGACGCGGACACACGCGCGCCCACACGCTGAGCGCCGCAGCGATGCGGGCGCCGGGCTTCGCGTCGGGCCAGAGGGGCGGTTGGAGTTCGGCCGGGAGCCACGCCTCGGCGCGTCGGCGCCAGGCGCCCAGCACGGCGTCTTCTGCGGCGCCTACGTCGTCGGGGAAGGCCGCGCCCGCCTCCATCGACACGAGAATCGCCGCGAAGCGCCCCTCGGCCGTGAGCGCGCGCGCCAGCGTCACGAGCGAGGTCGTCTTGCCCACCTGCCGGGGCGCATGGAGAACGAAGTACGCCTTCTGTTCGATGACCTCGCGCACCCCAGGCAAGCGCCGCTCGGGCGGGAGCATGTAGTGATCCGCAGGGTCGCAGGGGCCGGCGGTGTTGAAGTGGCGGGTCATCGCGGGCGCAGCATACCCGATGACCGACGCGCCGAGGCCGGTGGTGAAATGGCCATCCGACGACGCGGCGATCGCGGTAGAACCAACGTCCATGAGCGCGCTGCACGATCTGCTGGAGCTGCCCGATTCGGTCGTCAAGAGCGCCTTCGTGGTGCAGCTCACCGAGGGGGTCCGCCACCCCGAGGTGATGCTCAAAGACTACGCCGTCACCCCCGACCTGCAGCGCGCCTTCGACCAGGCGCTCGGGCTGGTGAAGTCGGCGCTCGACGGGCGGCGCAGCGTCGCGGCGTATGTGCACGGCTCCTTCGGCAGCGGCAAGAGCCACTTCATGAGCGTGCTCTCGCTCATGCTCTCGCCCGACGCGGGTGACCAGGGCTACGCGTGGAAGGAAGCGGAGCTGCAGCCCCTGCGCGCCAAGCACGGCTGGCTCGCCGAGAAGAAGATCCTACGGCTGCACCTGCACATGATCGGGGCGGCGTCGCTCGAGGCGAGGGTGTTCCCCGAGTACCTTGCGCGCACGCGGGAGATGTTTCCCGACGCGGTGCTCCCGGCGCTCTTCGCCGACGAGGGGCTCTTCGCCAACGCCCGCGAGCAGCGCGCGCAGCTCGGCGACGAGGGCTTCTTCTCGAAGCTCAACGGCGGCCGCAAGGCCGACGCCCGCTGGGGCAACCGCGCGCCCGGCTCGGTCTGGACCGCCGAGCGCTTCGAACGCGCCATGGAGACCACCGACCCCGAGGAGCGCCAGAAGCTCTTCGACGCGCTGGTGCGCTCGCACTTCACGGCCTTTCTCGGCACCACACACGGCTACGTCGACATCGACCGCGGCCTCGGCGAGCTCTCGCGCCACGCGCGCTCGCTGGGCTTCGACGCGGTGGTGTTCTTCTTCGACGAGGCCGTGCTCTGGCTCGCCAACGGCGCGAGCGACCGCGCCTGGGTCACGCGCGAGATGAGCAAGCTCGCCAAGGTGGTGGAGGCGCAAGACGCCAACCGCCCGGCCCCGCTGGTGAGCCTCCTCGCCCGGCAGCGCGACATCGTAGAGCTCGTGGGCGACCAGCTCGCAGGCGGCGACCTCCAGGCCCTGCGCGAGGCCCAGCGCTTCTGGGAAGGGCGCTTCGGCACCATCCCCCTGCCCGACCGCAACCTCCCGGCCATCGTGCGCAAGCGCGTGGTGCGCCCCAAAGACCCCGCCGCCGCGAAGCGACTCGAAGAAGCCTTCGACGCCATGCGTCGCAAGCTCGGCACCACCGCGTGGCAGACGCTGCTCGGTGACATCGGCGAGGGCGAAGAGGCCTTTCGCGCGGTGTACCCCTTCTCGCCCGCGCTCATTCAGGTGCTCGTGGGCATGAGCGCGGCGCTGCAGCGCGAGCGCACCGCGCTCAAGGTGCTCATGGAGATTCTGGTCGAGCACCTCGCGGACTTCGAACTCGGTCGCCTCGTGGCGGTCGGCGACCTCTTCGACGTGCTCGCGGGCGGCGAAGAGCCCATGGATGGCGTGCTCCGCGAGCAGTTTCAAACGATGCGCGGCGCGTACCAGACCGAGTACCTGCCCCTCATTCAGCTCACCAACAAGACCAACGCGGCCGAGAAGTGCCAGCGCCTGCGCGACGACCACTCGCCGCAGATCGGCTGCTCGAACTGCGCCGAGGTGCGCTGCCGCGCCGACAACCGCATGGTGAAGACCCTGCTGCTCGCCACGCTGCTGCCCAACGTGTCGGTGCTCAAAGACCTCACCGCGTCGCGCGTGGTGGCGCTCAACCACGGCACGCTGCGCAGCACCATCCCTGGCACCGAGGCCGCCACGGCGGTGAGTCGACTGCGCGAATACGCTTCGCAGATCGGCTCGCTGCGCGTGGGCGATCAGAAAGACCCGCTCGTACACGTCGAGCTGGCCAAGGTCGACCTGCGCCCGGTGCTCGAGAGCGCGCGCGAACACGACAAGCCCGGCGCCCGTAAGGTGAAGCTCCGCTCGCTGCTCTTCGTGGCCTTCGGGCACACGGGCTGGGAGACCACCGAGTTCGTGCAGAAGGTCGAGTGGCGCGGCACCGCGCGCGAGGGCACCGTGCTCTTCGGCAACGTGCGCGAGCTCGACGAGAGCCGCTTTCGCACGCCCGCGGGTCACGACTTTCGCATCGTGATCGACTACCCCTTCGACGAGCCGGGGCACACGCCGCAAGAGGATGAATCGCGCGTCGCCGCCCTGCGCGATCGCCTCGACGAGCGCACGGTCGTGTGGCTCCCCGACTTCTTCAGCGACGCGGTGCAGACCGACCTCGGCATGCTGGTGGTGCTCGACGCCATTCTCGCGGGCGACGCGTGGAAGTCGTACCTCTCGCACCTGCGCGCCGACGACCAGACGCGCGCGCGCCAGAGCCTCGACTCGCTGCGCTCGCAGAAGCAGAATCGCGTGCTCCGCGCGATCGAGAGCGCCTACGGCATCACGGGCGCCGGGGCCGGCATGCTCGACCCGAGCTGCACGGTCACCGAGCACTTTCACGTGCTCCTGCCCGAGCGGCGCATCCCCAACCTCACGGTGACGCGGCTCTCCGACGCGCCCGAGGCCCTCGCGAGCGCGCTTCTCGCGGAGTGCTATCCGCGGCACCCGAAGTTTCCCTCGAAGGTGGGCCGCGCGACGCTGGGCAACGCGCTCAAGCTGCTCGCGCGCCTCTGCGAGACGCAGGGGCGGCAGATGGCCATCGACAAGGCCGACCGCAAGGAGGCCGAGGTGTGCGCGG
>CAISKJ010000901.1 GCA_903885885.1 uncultured delta proteobacterium | reverse complement strand
GGAGCGTGAGGGCGCCCGGCAGGGCGAGCTCGAAGACGCCGCGCGCCGCGGGGACGACGGCGGCGGTGGACGCGGTGCGATGGGTGGGCGCGGCGCCGGCGGCGCTGGTGGCGCTGGTGGCGATGACGGGGACGAAGTGCGGCGTCGTCGTTGCGCGCGTGCGGCGCGTCGCGTGAACGGAGCGGTCGACGAGCTCGCCCGTCAGGCGGGCCTTCCACCATCCGAGGCGCTGCATCGGAAGGCCCTTGGAACGCGCGAACTCCGTGAACGAGAGTCCGCTGCGCGGCTGCTCGTCGAGGAGCGCGCGCGCCTCAGCCTCGGTGAGTGTGCCCCTGGGACCGCCGCCCACAACGGCAGACGGCGAGGGTGACGACATGGTGTCGGACATCGAGAACCTCCGCCGCAACCGTGAGGTCGGCCGACGCGTGCCGCCATCACGTGCTTCGCCGTGGGTTTACCGTGCTCCCGTCGGTGCCCGTGCGCCAGTGGGTGTTGAGCGTCCCCTTCGAACTGCGCGCGCGGCTCGCCGCCGACCCCGCGGCGCTCACGCTCACGTCGCGCGTGCTCTTCGAGGAGATGCGCCGCTGGTACCGCGGCGCGAGCGGGATCGCGCGCACCGACGACGTTCGCGGGGAGGGCGGCGCGCTCACCTTCGTGCACCGCGGGGGCGGTTCGCTCAACCTCAACGTGCACCTGCACGTGATCGCCGCCGACGGCGTGTGGCGCTGCGCGACCGACGGCACGACGCCGGAGTTCGTCGCGACGCGCGTACCGGCGCGGGCGGACCTCGAGGCCGTGATCCTGCGCGTGGCTCGCCGCGTGGCGGCGGGCCTCGAGCGCGCGGGTGCACACGAGGACGATGCCGCGCTCGATGCGTGTCGGCGCGCGGCCTTCGCGCGGGGCAGCTACGGCATGGTGCGCGGCGAGCGCGCGCGCGAGCCGGACACGGAGGTCGACGAGGCGCGCTTCGGGCGGCGGCCACCCAAGGCGCAGGCCGGCGCGGTGGAGGGCTTCAACCTGCACGCGAGCGTGATGATCGGTGCTCGCGACGTCGAGGGGCGCGAGCGGCTGCTGCGTTACGTAGCGCGGCCGATGGTGGTGGGCGAGCGTGTGAGCGAACTCGCGGACGGGCGCGTCGCGTGGCGGCGGTCGGTACCCGGTGGGCGCGGCGAGACCCACCGCATCATGGAGCCGATGGAGTTCATGGCGCGGCTCGCGGCGCTGGTTCCGCCGCCGCGGAGGCCGTTGCTGCGCTACCACGGCGTGTTCGCGCCGCATTCGCCGTGGAGAGCCGTGGTGGTGCCCTCGCAGTCGGTGGTGCCGCGCGCATGTGAGGCGACGGCGGCGGCGGCCGCGGAGGCGACGAGCACGACGCGTGAGGGGAACGCCGCGGCGGGCGCGAACGACGACATGTGGCTCGCCGAGCGTGGTGCTGTCGACGACAAGCGAGCGTGCGAGAGGTCAACGCCGCGCATCGATTGGGCGACGCTGATGCATCGCGTGTGGGGCTGGAATGTGCTGGCGTGCCCGAGGTGCGACGGGCGGATGCGCTTCATTGCCGTCATCAAGGATCGCGACGTGATCGAGCGCATCCTGACGCACGTCGGGCTGTCGGCGGCGCGCATCGTGGCAGCGCCCGCACGACGGTGGGACGACACGAGCTGAGGTCGGGGCGGCGAGGTGCGTGTGGGAGGGGTGACGGCGAACGCTGACGGGCGCCGTGAGGCGGAGCCATGCCTGGCGAGCGAGCAGTGGAGGGGCGTTGCAGTCGCTCACGACAGCGAGGGGGGAGTCGTACCGCGAGCGTGGACAGAACATCCGTTGAACGAAGCCGCTTCGCGGCAGCGTCCCGAACGTCCCGCGTGACTGCAAGCGTCGGCGCAGGTTGACACGCCCATCCCGAGCGCCACGCGCGACTGCCTGCGTTCACCCGCGCTGAGAGTTCCATCGATCCGAGGTC
>CAISKJ010000900.1 GCA_903885885.1 uncultured delta proteobacterium | reverse complement strand
CGTCGGCGGCGGCGCCTCGGCGCGCGCGAGCCGCGCGAGAAGCTCCACCCCGCGGCGCATGTCGGCGTCGGGCTTCGCGCGCATCGCGACGCCGCGCGCCACGGCCTCGTCGATGAGCTGAAGCACCTCGCCCACCGGAGCCCGCGCGAACTCGATGCCGCTGGCGGCGCTGAACTCGTTCAGCATGGTGTCGCGCTCCGACCGCGTCGTGCGCGGCTCGAGAATGGCGCTGCGCAGGTCGCCCGTGAGCCGCAGGCAGAGGTTGACGAACATCAGCGTGCCATCGGGGTTGCGCTGCGACACCAGCACCACGATCGCGCCCTGCCCGTCGGGGTGCGACGCCCACGCCTCGAGACCCGTGGCCGTAGGCTTCGCGCGCTCGCCCCCCGCGAGGGCCTCTTCGACGCGCGCGACGGCCGCTTGAAAGGGCGCGCGGAGCTTCTTGGGCGCCTTCTCCCGCAGCGCGCGGAGCAGCACCACCGCGGCGTCGTCGGCGTCGTCGACGAGCTCGCCGAGCATGGGATCGCGCAGCCGCGCGTCGCCTGCGATCTCGGCGTTGCCGAGGGCGTGACGGTAGAGGTCTGCGGCGCGCACGCCGAGCTCGCGGCGGGCCGCGGCGAAGTCGGCGAGGAGCATCGGCCGCTGCTCGGCGGACACCCCGCGGAGGGCGTCGGTCAGCTCGCGCGCGCGGGCGGGGTCGGCCTGCACCGCGGCCACCATCTCGCGCAGCGGCAGGCGCATGATGGCATCGATGGCCTCGGCCGACAGCGACGCCATGAGCAGCAGGAGCTCGTCGGGCGGCAGGCTCGAGAGCGACGGGATCACCGCGTTGCGCGCGTGCTCCGAGAGGGTGACGTCTTCGAGCACCGCGACGAGCTCGTCGCGCGCGTCGCCGTGGCCGAGCACGGCGAGCATGTGGCTCGCGACGCCGGCCTGCACGCGCCCGAGCGCGGGGTCGCGCAGACGCGCCACGATGCGGGTGCGCGCCGCCGCGGGGTCCACGTCGGCGAGCCTTTGCGTGACGGTCTCGGGGTCGTCGGGAGGGTTCGCGAAGAGGTCGTCGACGACGACGTGGGTGTGCGCAGCGCTGGGAGCCATCGGCCGCGAAGCTACCCTCACGGCCATCGCGGGGTGAAGTGCGTTACGTCACGTCGGGGATGGGCGCGTCGGGGTCGACGGGCTCCTCGGGCTCGGCGGGGGTGCGGCGGGCCGTGCGGCGGGCGTTGGCGTCGCGCAGGTCGTCGATGGGGCGCAGCGCCGCGCGCGCGGCGGCGCGGAGCTCGTCGCTCGCGCTCCCGTCGTTGGCCATTGCCACGAGCTGGAGCGCGAGGTCTTGCGTCGACGCGAGCAGCGCCGCGAGGGGCCCGGCGAGGTCGACCTTCGCAGGCTCCTCGGGGCGCGGCTTCGTGGTGCCGATGGCCTCGCCGTACTCGACGTGCGTGGCGCGCAGCGCGTCGATGAAGGCGTCGCCCGTGAGCGCGCGCAGCGTGGCCTCGCGGCCCTCGTCGGCGAGCAGGGCGAACCACACCTCGGTGCGCTGCCACTGCGTCGGGAGGTCGCCCTTGGTGATGTCGGGCCCCCCGGCGGGGTACAGCGCCTCGGCGAGGGTGGCCGCCTGCGCGGCGAGCTCGGGCTGCCGCGAGGCGACGGCCAGGTAGTCGCCCAGGCGACGCTTGAGGGCGCCGTGGAGCGCGTCGGCCTCGTTGTCGACCTCGCGCGAGGTGCGCGCGGGCGTCGTCGCGGGCCTGCGCGCGGCGAGGTGCGCGTTCTGCAGCGCAACGGCGTCGCTGCGCATCTGCTTCGCGGCGTGCTTCACGCCGCCGGGGGCGGCCCTCGGCATCGCGATGAGCATCCCGCGCGCTAGCGAGAGCACGCTGAAGGCGTTGACCCGAGGCATGCGAACGTAGAGAGACCCGTCGATGCGAGCGACCATGGTGACCCTTCTGGCGCCGCGCGGGCGCCGCACACGTGAGTTGTCGGGGATGGGTATCGGCGCTGCGCGCGCGACCTTGAGCGAGGCGGAGCGTTTTGTTGGTTCCTGCCGGCGCTGCGCACGCGCACCGCTGCGTCGTTGCGCTTCGAGGGGTGGGGGTACCTCTCCAACCGCTGCGTCGTTGCGCTTCGAGGGGTGG
>CAISKJ010000899.1 GCA_903885885.1 uncultured delta proteobacterium | reverse complement strand
CTCATCAAGGCCCTGCGCGACGACCGTCGCATGGACGCCGCGCTCGAGCACGTGTTCGAGCCGCTCGAGTGGCGTCGCTTCATGCGCGCGCCGCCCGTCGCGGTGCGCCCCGTCATGCTCGAGCACGTCACCAACCCCGCCCACGTCGGGTGCGGCCACCTGCGCCTCTCGATGCTCAACGCCGAGGCCTACGGCGTGCGGCGCGAGCTCGTCGAGTGCTTCGTGCGGGTGTTCCTCTCGCTGCGCTGGGAGGGCGTCGACGAGAACGAGGTCGCCGTGCTCCCGGGCGGCCACGCCGAGGGCGCGGTGGTGAACGTTCTGCTCGCCGACGGGGCCGAGGCCTTCTCGCGCATCCCCCTCGTTTCGCCCATGGCGGGCGGCTCGCAGATGTTCATCAACCACCCGCAGGTGAGCGCGTTTCTGCGCGCCCAGCTCGTGCGCTTCTTCGCGCGCCAGCGCGACCTGGTGCCCCTCGGCGGCGCGTGGGAGTCGGCCCTCACGCTCGCCCTCGAGTCCATCGGCGCCGCGCAGATGTCGCGCACCCTCGCGACCCTCGCCGGGGCGCTCCCTCTCTTCGACGCCACCTTCGACGACCACGGCGGCGTCACCGTGGTCGAGCGCGGCACGGTCCCGTCGCTGTAGCGGCGCGTTGCGCCCCCGCCGCGCGCTGTGGCACGGTCACACACCATGGACCCGCGCAGCCCCCGCCCCGCCATGCGAGACCCGCGCGAGCCCGCGCGCGCGACGGCCCCTGCGGTCGACGATCACATCGTGACGCCCGAGACGCGCGAAGAAATCCTGCGCGGCAAGCGCCTCTACGCGGCGCCGTCGCTGCCCGAGCACGGCGACCCCCATTTTCGTCTCGACGTGGCGCTCGGCACGCACACGCGCGCGGGCTACGTGGGCTCCACCGACCTGCTCACGCGCGCCGCCGACGACGGCGATTTCGCCACGGACTCGTGCGTGCGCCGCGAGGGCATCGACCCCGCGACGGGGCGCCGATACCTCGAAGAGCTCGCGTTCGAAGTGGTGAACACGCAGCGCCTCTCGGAGGTGACCGGCAAGGCCGAGGAGCTCACGGCGCGCGGCGTGCGACGCATCTTCGCGATCTTCACGCGCAAGGGCGTGGTGAGCGAGTGGCGCGACGGCGACTGGGATGCCCTCGGCCTCGACGCGCACATCGACGACGCGTGCCTCGCCACGCCGCTGCCCGTCGAGGCCCTGCTGCGCGCGAGCGCGCTCGGCGCCGCTGCCGTGCGGGGTCTGCTGGCCCGCGGCGAGCCCGAGCTGAAGCGCCTCCTCGCCGAGCACGAGGCCCGCGGTGAAGCGCGCGGTGAGGGCCATGCGCGGCGCGAGGCGCTGCGGCTGATCCTTCGCGCGCGGGGCGTGGCGCTCACCGAGGCCGACGAGGCGCGCCTCGCGGCGTGCGACGACGCCGCGACCCTCGACGGGTGGATGACCCGCGCCGCGACGGCGACCGATCGCGCGCAGGTGTTCGACGGCGCAGACCGCTAGGCGCCGTTACCGACAGGTGCGCGCGGCGCAGGTGCGCGTCTCGCGGCTGCACGCGTCGCTGCGGCACTCGACGTCGCTCACGCACGCCTCGCCGTCGGCCTTGCGCGCGACGCAGCGCGCGCTCGCGCAGTAGAGCCCCGCGTTGCACTGCGAGCCCGCGGGCACCGCCATGTTGCCGCACATGCTGTTGAGCGTGCCGTCGCCGATGGCCGCGCACACGCCCGACCGGCACACGAGGCGCGCGTAGGGGTCGCACAGCTCGAGCGCGGCCATGTTGCAGCGCTCGCCCGCCGCGCGGCGCACCGCGAGGGCCGTGCAGCGCATCGTCGTGGTGGCCGTGCACGCCGAGCCCTCGGCGCAGGCCACGGTGTCGCCGCACGCGGCGCCCGCGGCTGCGGGGCGCACGCAGGTGCCCGAGAGCGAGCTCATGGCGGCCACGCACGCGAGCCCGCTGGCGCACTGGATGTCTTGCGACCCCGACGAGCCCACGATGTGACCGCAGGGCTGCCCCTCGGCGCCGGGCGCGCCGGTCACCGTGCGAATGCAGCGCGCGGTGCCCGTCGCGTCGGGAAAGCACTCGGCCCGCTGCCCCGCCGCCGAGGGCATGCACTCGTCGCTCACGGCGCAGGCCTCGCCCACGCGCTTGCGGGGCTTGCACGCGCCGGGGCAGGCGTTCATCGCGGTGGCCTGACCGCGGTCGCACCAGCCGTTGTTGGCGCACTCCTCGTGGCGCTGGCACGCGCCGTCGGTGGCCACGGTGCCGGTGAACACGTCGGCGCACAGCTCGCCGATGCGGTGCTGCACGTCGCAGGTGGTGGCGAGGCGGGCGATGCACCGCGCGGCGGCCACGCCGTCGTAGCGGACCTTGCCCTCACGCGCGGCGGCGGCGAGGTCGGCGAGGGCGCTCCACCCGAGGAGGGGTGCACCCGCGCGCAGGGCCGTGCAGCGCGGCGCGTCGGCGAGGTAGGCGCGCTGCGTGGCGAGCTCGGCGCCCGGGAGCGACGTGCAGCGGAAGAGGGCCGCGCACGCGGCCTCGTGGGCCTGCGCCACGAAGGCGTCGGCGGTGGCGATGCTCGGGGCGTCGTCGCCGTCGGAGCACGCGCCCAGGAGCCACACACACGACACCATCACCAGCTGCGCACGACGCATCAACCATCCTCCGCGAAAACGTTCAGGGCGCGCGAGTGTACGGGAACTTCACCCTCAGCGGCGCGCGCACTCGCACCAGTCGCTGAGGTGTCCGTTGGAGGCGTTGCACGCGATGATGCCCGGCTCGCGCACGCAGCCGGGGGCCGCGGGGGCGCGGGCGGTGCACACCATGCCCGCCGCGGCGCAGAAGGCCGCGCAGCCCGACCCGTCGGTGAACACGCCGCTGCACGTGGTGGCGGTCTCGCGGCACAGCTCGTACGCGCGCCGCGCCGAGATGCCCGCGCAGGGCGACAGGGTCACGGCGCCGTCGCAGCGCTCGAGGCGAAAGGTGGTCTCGTCGGCCGCGTCGGACTGACCGTCGTCGCCGATGAGCACCACGCGGCACGCGCCCCCCGCGCGGCACCACGCGAGCCCGAGGTCGACGCGGGTGCACCCGACGCCCATCTGCTGGTTCACGTCGACGTGGACGCGCGTGCCGCGGTCGTCTTCGAGGTAGTAGTCGGCGTTGTTGGTGCGGTTGGCCGACTGCCGGTAGCTCGTGGTCACGCGGTAGAAGCCCGTGGTGCGAAGGGTGGGCTGCCAGATGGCCCGACCGCGCCGCGACCCGTCGCCCGCCGTGCGGCTCAGGTAGCGGTAGGTGGTGCGGCACGCGTCGGTGGCCCACGAGGCCCAGTTGGCGGTCTCTTCGCGGTAGCCCGACCCGGCGATGTCGTTGTCGACGGTGAGCGTCAGCCCCACGGGGCACGGCGCCGTGACATCCATCGCAGTGATGACATCGGGCGTTGCCATCACGTCGGGTGATGGGGGCACATCGGGCGGATCGGGCGCGTCGGGCGGCGCTGTCGCATCGAGGGCTTCGGGCGCGTCGGGCGGATCGGACACGTCGAGGGGCTCGAGCGCGTCGGGCGCTTCGAGCGCGTCGGGCGCTTCGAGCGCGTCGGGGGGCACCACCACCGGGCGCGTGCGGTCGGTGGCCGGAACGTCGTTGTCGGGCGGCGCGCCCGCGAGCAAGGTGCTTTCGGCGCACCCGGCCAGCGCGCACAGGAACAGGGCTCCTCGCCCGAGCGACGTCGTACGTTCCCGCATTGGGGGGCGATGATAGACGCGCGGGGCGCGGCGGCGCGAGTGCGGCGGCGGGTCCGTTCTGCGATATCGTCGTGGCGTGAAGACTCCCTCTCGCTCGGCCGCGGGGCACGCCCACCAGCTCTCCGAGGCCCTCGCCCGCCATCAGTCTTCGTGGGCGCCGGTGTTCGTGGCGCGCGCGGCGCTGGGGCTCGCGTCGGCGCTCGTGGTGTCCGACGACGGGGCCGTCGCCGTGGTCTCCGTCGCCGAGGCGAGCGCGTGGCTCAAGCAGCGCGGCGAGGCGAAGGCCGCCGCGAAGGTCGTCGGCACGGCCACGCCGGGGTGCGCCTGGGCGCTCACGGTCACGCTCGACGCGGTGGCGCTGTCGGCGGTCGCGATGGCCCCCTTTCTCGCGGGTTGAGCGTGCGCGACGCGATCGCCGACTGGTTCTTCTTCGACGACGCCGAGCGCGCCCTCGTGGCCGACGCGCTCGCGTGGCTCGCCCACGCCGCCCCCGCGCAGGAGAGCGCTCTGGGCGGCAACCTCGCGCGCCTCGGGGCGCTCGCGGGGGTCATCCGCGACAGCGCGCCCATCGCCACGTCGTGGCAGCAGATGCGCGGGCGCAGCGACCCCGGCGAGGCCCTCGTCGACCTCCTGTGCCGCGTGCCCGAGTACGACTTCGACCTGCACATTCCGACCAAGGCCGTACTGGGACAGTCGTACCTGGTCGCGAAGATCAACTTCCTCAAGGCCGTGGGCTACGCGCTCGCCGCCGCCGACGCGCCGTCGGCCCTGCGCGGCCGCGCCGAGCACGAGCTCGGCCAGTCGATCTACTCGAAGATGGTCGAGGAGCTCTTCGTCACCCTGGTGACCAATCCCACACACGAGCACGCCCTCAAGGCCCGCGCGGCGGGGCTCCTCTTTCGCATCTGGGACGAGCGCCTGCTCTCCGAGGCCGACGACGTGGCGCCGCTCCTCGAGGCCGCGTGGCAGGCGCGCAACCGCGTGCGCCCGGTGCTCGGCACCATGCTGGGCGCCCACGAGATATTTCGGCTGTTTCAAGAGGCCCGCGACGACCGCTTCCTCGACTACTACACCGGCGGTGAGGCCGTGCCCGACGACGAGATGGCGGCCTTCGAGGAGTTTCTCTTCGGCCTCTCGCACGAGCACATCGGCGCGCTCCGCGGGCACCTCGCCGAGCACCACCTGAGCGCCGTGTCGCCCGCCGACGCGCTGCGCATCCTCGGCGCCAACCACGACCTCTGGTCGCCCGAGATCACCGGCCCGCAGGCGATCTACACCCACTACCGCCGACGGCGCCGCGACGCCACGGTGCGCGCCCTCACGGGCGCCCGCGGGCCCAAGAAGACCGCCGAGGAGTACGTGCTCGCCGCCTCGCTCCTCCGCGACGGCAGGAGCTGAGCGAAGCCGCTCACACCACGTCGAAGGGGTATCCGCCGTCTTGATAGCCCTGCGACGCGATGCCCTTGAGCAGCTCGTCGTCGTTGCTGTCGAACGCCGCCACGTTGAACTGCAGCCGCCGCTCGGCGCCGTTGGTGAACGCCGCCGTGAGCTCGATCTCGCGCCGCGCGCCCTCCTCGCCCTTGCGCTCGATGGCCCGCGTGGTGCGCGCGAGGCAGGCCGCGAGGGCGTAGAGGTCGAGGGTCATGTCGGCCACGCGGCGCTGCGTGTACTGCATCTCGGCGATGTCTTTGCCGTGGCGGCGCAGCACCTTGTCGACGTTCTTCGACAGCATGCCCACGTACTCTTCGAACACCACCGTCTCGCGGCGCAGCGACGGGTGCGCGCGGTTGAGCCGCTCGCGGCCGAGCGCCGCGCGGGCCTTGAGCAGCACAAAATCCGAGAGCAGGCCGAAGCCCTTGATGGGCTCGCGCATCGCCCGGCCCACCTCGGTGAGCGCGCGCCCCGGGCCCTGCATGCCCGACAGCGCGATGAAGGCCCGCAGGATCTCGTTGGTGCCCTCGAAGATCAGGTTGGCGCGCGCGTCGCGCAAGATGCGCTCGGCGGGATGGCCCTGCACGTAGCCCGCGGCCGCCGCGATCTGCAGCGACTCGCCCGCGATGCGCCAGAGCACCTCGGAGCCGTACACCTTGCAGATGGCGCTCTCGAGAGAGAAATCGGGCACCCGCGCGTCGACGAGCCCCGTGGTGAGGTACGTCATCGACTCGAGGGCGAAGCTCTCGGTCATCATGCGGGCGATCTTGTCTTTGATCATCCCGAACTCGCCCACCGAGCGGCCGAAGGCCTTGCGCTCCGTGGCGCGCGCGACCGACAGCGAGATGAGCTTCTTGCACGCGCCGAGGCAGCCCGCGGCGAGCGTGAGGCGCCCGGTGTTGAGCACCTCCATCGCGACCTTGAAGCCCCGCCCCGCGTCGCCGAGCACGCGCCCCGCGGGCACCTTCACCGCGTCGAAGTTGGCGTCGGTAATGGACGCCCCGCGCAGGCCCATGCGCGCCTCGTTGGGCCCCGTGCGCACGCCGTCGCCGCGCTCGACGAGCAGGGCGGTGATGCGCGGCTTGAGCTGCCCGTCGCGGGCCGAGGTGCGCGCGAACACCGTGAACAGGTCGGCCACGCCGCCGTTGGTGACCCACAGCTTGCTGCCCTGCAGGGCGTAGCCGGGCGCGTCGGTCGTCGGGTCGGCGCGCGTTTGAATGGCCCCCGCGTCGCTCCCCGTGGCGGCCTCGGTGAGCGCGAACGACGCGATCATTTCGCCCGAGGCGAGGCGCGGAAGGTACCTCTTCTTCTGCGCGTCGGTGCCGAAGAGGAGCACGCCCGCGGCGCCGAGCGAGAGGTGCGCGGCGACGCTGACGGCGAGGGAGGCGTCGACGGAGGCGAGCTCTTGCACCACGCGCGACGAGGCCGTCGCCGAGAGGCCGCGGCCGCCGTACTCCTGCGGAATGGTGAGGCCGAAGGCGCCGAGGTCGCGCAGGCCCTGGAGCACCGACGGCGGGATGGCCGCCTCGCGGTCGATGCGGGCGGCGTCGACCTCGCGCGCGGCGAAGGCCCGCACCCCTTCGAGGAGCAGCGACGTGTTCTCTCGCTCGTCTTTGCCGGGCTCGGGCCACGGGAAGACCATCTCTTCGGGGATCGAGCCGTAGAACAGGGCCTTCGTGAAGCTCTCCTCGATCGCCATCGCGTGACCTCGCGCACTGCGTAGGGCACCGCACGCAAACGAGTCAAGCAGTAGCCGTCGCCGCCGCTCAGTCGGCGGGGATGAGCCGCGCGAGCACGTCGTGGAGGGCCGACGGCGAGAAGGGCTTCTTGAGAAAATAGCAGGGCGTCCCGAGGCGCTCGATGGGGGGCGCGTTGAACCCCGACACGAGCAGCACGGGCATCGTGGGGCTCTCGCGCGCGATGGCCTCGGCGAGTTCGAAGCCGCCGAGCACGGGCATCTGCACGTCGCTCACGACGCCCGTGATCGTGTCGCGGTGCTCGCGGTAGAGGGCGAGCGCCACGCCGCCGTGCTCGGCCTCGAGCACCTTGTAGCCGTCGCGCTCGAGGAAGCGCCGCGTGGCCGCGCGCAGGAGGGCCTCGTCCTCGACGAGGAGCAGCGTGCGCCCGCGCGGGGGCCGCACGGTGCGCCGGGGCTCGGGCGGTGCGGCGGGCGACGGCGCGTCGGCCGGGGG
>CAISKJ010000898.1 GCA_903885885.1 uncultured delta proteobacterium | reverse complement strand
GGCATCGCGGCGGCCACGGCCTCGAGCGCGTCGGCGCTGACCACGGCCTCCCACACCCGCGGGGCAGGGGGCTCGCCGTGCATCGGGGCGCCGAAGCCCGCGGCGCCCATGGCCCACGCGCGGGCCTGCGCCGGGAGCACGCGGAGCTCGATCCAGCCGCCCGCGTCGACGTCGGTGAGGGTGATCACCACGTCGTCGTGAAAGGTCGGGTGCAGCGCCGCGCGCCACACGCGCGCCACGCCCGCGAAGCTCGGGTGATCGAGCGGGCGCAGCCCGCAGAGGTCGCGCCAGAGGGCCGTGTAGCGTTGCCAGCGGTCGTTGTGCACGGCGCGAGACTAGCGCAGTCGCGCGAGGAGGCCGTCGGGCATCGGGCGGGCGTCGGCGCCCAGCACGCGCCGCGCGGCCTCGACGCAGCCCCACGCGGCCACGCCGAGCTCCGTCGCGGGCACATCGTCCCGCACGACAACACCTGGCAGCACGCTGAGGCACCCGCTCCCACGATGCTCGTGGGAGAGGGGTGGGGTGAGGTCCGCCCCCGCTGCCCGCGCGTGGAGCTCGCGCGCGATGGGCGGCAGCGACGCGAGGTCGACGGGGGTTGTCGCGAGGGCGCGCTGTCCGTCGGGGCCCACCTCGGGGAGCGCGATCTGCCGCGCGTGGCGCTCGTAGTCGATCACGCTTCGAACTCCGCGCAGGTGCCGCCGTAGCGCGCGGCGGTGAGCACGGGGGCGGTCGCGTCGGCGCCGCAGCGGGGGCACTCCCGTCGGCGGTGCATCACGGACGCGCGAAAGGTCTGCCGCCAGCCGTCGTAGCGCGCCATCGAGCCCGCGCGCGCGGTGTCTCCCGCGAGGAGGCGCAGCGCGTCGGCGGCCATGAGCGCGCCCACCACGCTCGTGAGCGGACCGTAGACGCCCGCCGTGGCGCAGTTGGCCTCGCCCGCGCCGTCGTCGAGGGAGGGGAGTTCTTCGAACACGCAGCGGTAGCAGGCCCCGACCCCCCACACGACGGGGAGCACCGTGCCCACCCAGCCCACGCAAGCGCCGTGAACCACCGGCACGCCGAGGGCCGCGCACGCGTCGGCGATGAGAAACTTCGTGGGCAGGTTGTCGCTCCCCTCGACGACGAGCGAGGCGCCCGCGAGGAGGGCGAGCGCGCGCTCAGGCACCACGTGCTCGGCCACCGTCTCGATGGCGACCCCCGGTGCAAGCCGCGCGAGGGCCCGCGCCGCGGCCGTGACCTTGCGCTCGCCCACGTCGCCCTCGTCGTAGAGCATCTGCCGGTGCAGGTTGGACCGCTCGACGCGGTCTTCGTCGAGGAGCCGCAGGGCGACGCCCGCGCGCGCGAGCGCCCACGCCGCAGGGCATCCGAGGCCGCCTACACCGACAATGGCCACCGTCACGGGCGGAGTTGTCGTCGCCCCTCCGCGCGTCTGTCAACCGCCGTGAGCCGCTCGGCGCCGCGGCGCGACCGCTGGGCCCCTTCGAGGGTCTCGCAGGGCGCGGCGCGGGGGCTACGCTCCCCCATCATGCGCGCTCCCTGGATCGTCGCCGCGATGGCGGCCGGCTTCGTCGGAATGGCCTTCGTCTTGAGCGTGGCGCCGCCCGCCGAGGGCACCCTCGTCGCGCGCCTCGCGTCGCGCGAGCTCACGCACCTGGTGGCCCACTCGATCTTGTACGGGTCGCTCGCGGTGGCGCTGGCGTCGTGGTGGTTTCCCGACGACGCGCTCGAGGCGCCGCGTCGCGCCCTGGCAGCGCGGGCCCTCGCGGCGGCCGCGCTCTTCGGGCTCATCGCGGGCGCGCAGGAGCTCACGCAGGCCCTCTGCCGCGCGCGCCTCCCCGCGGGCGAGGAGTTCTTCGACCTCACCGTCGACGTGGGCGGCGCGAGCCTCGGGCTCATCGCGTGGTCGCACTTCGACGCGCGCCGTCGGCGCCCCGTGGCGAGGGCCCTCGGCGTGGTGCTGCACCCGGGCTTTGTGGGCCCCGTCGGGGCCTTCGCGCTCGCGTGGGCGTCGCTCCGTGACGCGCGCGCGGCCCTCGCGTGGTCGCTCGCCGCCGCGCTCGCCGTCGCGCCCGTCGTCGCCGTGTGGCTCGTGGGGATGCGCCGCGGGTGGTTCTCCGACCATGACCTCTCGGTGCGCGCGGAGCGCCCGCGCTTTCTCTTCGCGGCCCTCGCGATGGCGGTGCTCGCGGCGCTCGGGGCCCACGTCGCGCACGCGCCGCCGGTGGTGCGGGTCTCCACGCTCGCGGGCCTCGTCGCGACGGCGCTCGTGACCGCGCTCACCGCGGCGGGGCTCAAGGTGAGCGGCCACGTCGCGGTGCCCGTGGGCGTGCTCGCGCTCCTCGTCGGGAGCTCGCAGCGTGGGCTGTGGCCCTTCGCCGTCGCGGCGCTCGCCGTGAGCTGGGCGCGCGTGCGCGAGGGGCGTCACACCCCGCGCGAGGTGATCGTCGGGTGGGGCGTGGCGAGCGCGTCGGGCCTCGTGGCGCGGTGGGGTTTTTGACGTGAGGGATGCGTCGTCGCGGCGGCGCTTCGGGTAGAGTCCGCGCCATGGCGATTCCGTTTCGGCGGGTGCTGGCGGTGAGCGCGGCGGTGGCTGCGTCGGGTCTGCTGGCCTTCGGGTTCTTTCGTACGCGCGCGCAGCGGGCGCAGGTGCGGCGCCTCACGGTCGCCTTCGAGGGGTCGAAGCGCCCCGCGCTGCAGCGCGCCCTCGACGACCTCGCGGGCCGCGCCGACATGAGCTCCCCCGAGGGGCGCGCCGACGCGGCGCGGGCGGTGTGCGCCCTCCTGCGCGAGTCCGTCGATGGCGCGTGCATGGCGCTCGCGACGCGCGAAGACTTCGAACCCGACGACGCGCCCCCGCGCTTCGACGCCCTCGCGAACGAGCTCCGCGGGCGCTACGACGTCGAGACGCGCCGCAACCGCGAGACGGCCCCCGCGCCCGCGCTCGCCCACGACCCGACGGAGCCCGGTCACCTCGTGGTGTCGCTGCTCGTGGGCCTCGACGCCGCGCGCCCCCTCGACGAGCGCGTGTACGACCGCGCGGCCCTGCGCACCGCGCTCGACGCGATGGTGCCCACGCGCGGCGGCCTCGCGGCCCTCGAGGTGATCTGGTCGCCCTCCGTCGACGACGACCGTATGTCGTCCGACGCGCTCGCGGCGCACTACCCCGAGCTCGTTCCGCTGCGCGACGGCTCGGCCCGATGAGCGCGCGCGTCTCCCTCTCGCTCGCCGCGCTGGTCTCCGTCG
>CAISKJ010000897.1 GCA_903885885.1 uncultured delta proteobacterium | reverse complement strand
CTTCCCATTGAAAGTCCGCCGCGGACTTCGAATGGATTCTCTCCTCTCAGCACGTTGCCGTGGGTTTCCAACCCGCGGCGACGAAGCGCGTCAGAAACGTTCGCGAATCACAGTGATTTTGATGCGCCCGCCCTGCCAGTGGGCGTCAACCGCTTCGTGAAGTGCTTATGGCGCCCGCTACGATGGGGCAGCGGTCGCGCTCCGCCCGGTGGGTGTAAACGGGCGGCTCAGGGCGCGCGCAGTGTGCCGCGACGGCGACACGTCACGCCCTCGGCGGTGATCTCGTCGCTCCAGGCCAGCGCGCCGTCGGTGAAGTCGAACGTGCGACGGGCCTGCACGGGCGTGCGCGCGGTCACCTGGCAGTTGAACGTGGCGCCCGCGAGCGTGCAGCGACCGAGCTCGGCGCCCTGGAGGTCGAGCCAGATCGCGGCGTCGGCCGCGGTGAACGTGTAGCGGTCGAGGGAGGTCGCGACGAGGCCGCCCGACGCGCACTCGGTCTGCTGCGTGTTGGCCGTGATGCGTGTCTCGCAGCGCTCGGTGGCCGCGGTGCCGTCGCTGCACGTTCGCGCGAGCGTGCCCACCCACGTGCCGTCGGGCAGCGCGGCGGCGCGCGGGGGCGACACGTCGGACGCGAGCGCCCCGTCGCCCGCGTCGGCCCCCGCATCGCCCGAGGTCACCGTCGCACTGCAACCCGCGGCGGTGATTCCGAGCGCCGCGAGCCGTCCCGCCGTGAGTCCCAACCGCCGCCGATTCGTCACTCCGTGCCGACCTCCGGGCGACGACGTCGCCGCCCGCGGGGCCCATGCGAGACCCGTGCGCTGCGCGCCTCGCCCGCACCGTGGTGGTACGGGCGCTGCACCGGTGATGCGATCCGATGCGCCTCCCGGGTCTGCTGCTCGTGCTCTTCGTGTGGCTGTCACTGCCGCGCAGCTCCGTCGCCCAGAGCCTCGCGAAGCCTCGCCCCCGCGCTGTGGCGCGAGACATTGGGGTCGCGCGGGCTCCCGCGGACCGGGCCGCTACGGCACAGGCTCCGGCCGCGTGCCCTGCGGACGAAGATCCCCCCGCGACCGCGCACAGCACGGGAGCCATCGGCCTGACGCTCGGCATGGCCTCGGTGCGCGGGGGCGCCTTCAACGTCGGCGTGAGCGCGAGCGTGGAGGGTGGCGTGTACGCCCTCGCATCGTGGCTGCTCCTCGGGTTGCGCGCCGGGGTGCTCCACAGCGAGCGCGACGACGCGAACGCGGGCGGCGCCATCGGGCACACGCTCTACGACGGCGGGCTCTTCATGCGCGCCGAGGCTCGGTTTCGGCGCGGGGACATTCACGGCGTGGTCGGGATGCAGGGGGAGGCGGGGCTGCAGGGCGGGTCGCTCACGCTCCGCGGCGTCGAGGAGACCGCGTTGGCGCCGCGCGCGGCGTTCTTCGTCGTCGGCGAGGTCTTCGTGGGCCGCTTCGCCATCAGCCTCCGCGCGGGGCAGCGCTTCGGCGTGTGGTCGCGCGAAGGCCGCGGCGACGGCGACCTCGACCTCGGCGGCTTCGAACTCGCGAGCGGATTCGCGGTGCGCCTTTGACCCGATCCCCCTCCCGCGCGGTGCGCGACCGCGGAGCCACGGACGCTCGGCGGATCCCGAGCGCGTTCATCAGGCCCGTGGGGGCCGCGTTTCTGAGGCGCGTAATTACAGTGAGGCTGGAGGCTATGGCGCCATAGTCTTTTGGCGCCGACGCGGCGTTCGGGGGGGATCGAGCGCGGGGGATCGAGCGCGCAGGGCCGGGATTTCTAGCGAATCACCGCGACTTGGAGGGCGTCGAGCGGGCCGAGCGGCTCATCGACGAGGCGGCGTCGCGGCTGCGTCCCTTCGGCTATGCGTCGCCCGAGCGCCACCTCTGGACCTTCGCCGACGCGAAGACGTGCCGCGACGCGCGCTGGCCCCTCGACCTCCACCAGGACGCGCTCGCGGCCCTCTGCGACGTGACCGCCACCGCGCAGCGGCAATGGCCCGAGGTGATTCCGCGCCTCGCCGACGGGGCCTTCGACCTCGCGCAGCGGCTCTGCGACGGCGACGACGCGTGGCGCCCGACGACGGCCTTCGCGGTGCCCCGGTGGCACGCGACGCTGCGCGGTCACCCCTACGGCGACCTGCCGTCGCCCTTTCGCCCGCTGCGCGAAATCGTCGCGCTGGGCTACCTGGCCGCCGAGGTCGGCCTCTGGGGTCGCGTGCTGATGTCCGCCGTCGGATAGACTCGGCCGTGTGGTGACCTCGCAGCTCGCGCAATCGCTCCGCGATCAACCGACGTGCTGGCTGCCCTTCGCGGCGCGGCGCTACCTGCGGCTCGGCGGCCCCGTCGGCGGGCGCGAGGTGTTCTTCGGCGCCGACGGCGCGCTCTACGCGTACTCCCCGCTGGCCGACTGGGCGGTGCAGGCGGCGCTCGACAAGGCGCTCGCCGCCGGCGCGGCGCCGGAGCCCGTTCCCGCGGCGACGCTCGCCGTGCTCGCGGAGGGGGAACGCGCGTACCTCGCGCTGCGGGAGCGCCTCGCCGCGGGGTCCGTCGGGTGGAGGATTCACACCGAGCTCCTGGTGATCGAGGTCGCCGGGGGGCTCTACAACACGGCCTTCCGGGGCGACGTCGCGACGGGCTACACGAAGTTCGCCGAGAGCGGCGAGCGCACGCTCCGCGCCGAGCAGCTCAAGCGCGCGACGCTCGGCACCGCCGCCAGCGCGGTGCACCCGGTGGCGCCCGCGCAGCACGCGAGCCTCGTGTCGCTCATCGCGCGGCAAGACGCGACGCCCGAGGCGCTCCTCGCGGCCCTCGAGCGCGGCGAGCTCGAGCTCGTCGGCGGCGGCCCCACCTCGGACCAGCACTGGACCCTCTACTCCGCGAACGGACGGCTGGAGCGGCGCTTCCCCGGAGAGACCGAGGCGTGCTCCCGCGACGAGGTGCGCGCGCTGCTCGAACGCCGCGGCTACCACACGGTGCGCTGGAAGGTGCCGGCGTAGTAGTGCGCGCGGCGAGGGCCTTCGGGTACGCTCGCGCCCCGTGGGCGTTCAAGACACCGATCCTCGCACCCTCGACGAGCTGCTCGCCGCGACCGCGGCGGAGCCCGACCCGACCCTCGCGTCGCGCGCGGCGCGCGCTGCGATGGTGCGCGCGGGCTTCTTCGCGCGCTGGAAGAGCTGGAGCGACCTGGCACACCTCGAAGACCTCGACGCTGATCAGCGGCGCGGCG